>NZ_JBOBDM010000050.1:0-51251 GCF_050586605.1 Pseudomonas sp. ES1
GTCAAGATTCATTTCGCAAAACCCCTATCTGCGCATGCAGGTAGGGGTTTTGTCTTTTCTGCCAGGACGAAATCAGCGCTCCTGGACAGTGAGCAGCGCCATCCGCAGGTGCTGGCATACAGTCCCTCACAATAGTCGTCTCCCACAATTCGAGTCAGAACACTAGAATAGAGCCGACGCATCCATTCAGAACCCTCTTATGCCCAACCCTGTCGATACGCAAGCGCTCGCACAGTTACCCCTGGACGAACTCGTAGCCTGCCACGAGTGCGACCTGCTGATGCGCAAGACGACGCTGCAAAACGACGAGAAGGCCCATTGCCCGCGCTGTGGCTACGAGCTTTATGCCCACCGGCATAACGTCGTTCCTCGCAGCCTGGCACTGGTCCTTACCGCCTTGCTGCTCTATGTGCCCGCCAACTTCCTGCCGATCATGCAGCTGCATCTGCTTGGCCAAACCTCGGACGACACCGTCTGGAGCGGCGTGCTCGGCTTGTACAACTCCGAAATGCGCGGCGTCGCCGTGGTGGTGTTCCTGTGCAGCATGGCCGTCCCGCTGCTCAAATTGTTGTGCCAATTGCTGGTACTGCTGAGCATCCGTTTTGACGTCGGTCGCAGTTACGGTTTGCTGATCTATCGTATTTATCACCACTTGCGCGAGTGGGGCATGCTCGAGGTGTACTTCATGGGTGTGCTGGTTGCCATCGTCAAGCTGGTCGACCTGGCTGAACTGAGTATCGGCCTCGGCCTGTTCTGCTTCATCAGCCTGTTGCTGGTGCAGGTGTGGCTGGAAGTGGTGATGTCGCCGCACCAGATCTGGGTGGCCTTGTCCGGGGAGGATGTCCATGCGGGCGATTGATGCAGGCATTCTGGTCTGCGGTGAATGCCATGAGCTCAACCGCCGCGAAGCAGATACCACGTCGCAGACGTGCACCCGTTGCGGGGCCATTGTCCATGAGCGACGCCCTAACAGCATCGTGCGCACCTGGGCGCTGCTGATCACTGCGATGGTGCTCTACATCCCTGCCAACGTGTTGCCGATCATGACGGTCAGCGCGCTGGGGCAGGGCAGCCCCGACACCATCATGTCCGGGGTTATCACCCTGCTCAAGCACGGCATGTTGCCGATCGCCGCCGTGGTGTTCATCGCCAGCATCCTGGTGCCCACTTTCAAGCTGGTGGGCATTGCCCTGCTGCTGTACTCGGTGCAGCGCCACCAGCCGCTGTCGGCGCGCCAGCGCATTCTGATGTACCGCTTCATCGAGTTCATCGGGCGCTGGTCCATGCTGGATATCTTTGTCATTGCCATCCTGGTGGCGGTGGTGAATTTTGGTCGCATTGCCAGTGTCGAAGCCAACCTGGGCGCTGTCGCCTTCGCCAGTGTGGTGATCCTGACGATGCTCGCCGCCTTAACTTTCGATCCCCGACTGATCTGGGACAACACGGAGTCGGATGACGACCATGAGTGACTTGCCTACGGCTAAAACCCGCCCTGCTTCGAACTGGTCGGCCATCTGGATCCTGCCGCTGATCGCGCTGGCCATCGGTGGCTGGCTGGCCTGGCAGGCCTACCGTGACGCCGGTATCGAAATCCAGGTGCGCTTCGAAACCGGCGAGGGCATCGTCGCCAACAAGACCGAGGTCATTTTCAAGGGCATGTCGATCGGCAAGGTGACGGGCCTGGTGCTGGATAACAAGGGCGAAAATCGGGGTGTGATCGCTACCATTGAAATGAACAAGGCGGCCGGGCCACATTTGACCAAAGGCACGCGCTTCTGGCTGGTAAAGCCCAGCGTCAGCCTGGCAGGTATTACCGGGCTTGAAACGCTTGTCTCAGGCAATTACATCGCCGTGGAGCCAGGAGAGGGCGCACCGACCAAGCGCTTCACCGCGCTCAAGGCAGCCCCGCCGTTGTCCGATGCCGAGCCCGGTTTGCACCTGACCCTCAAGGCCGAGCGCCTGGGTTCGCTCAATCGTGACAGCCCGGTGTTCTACAAGCAGATCCAGGTGGGCCGGGTGAAAAGCTATCGCCTGTCCGATGATCAGGGCACTGTGGAGATCAAGGTCTTCATCGCGCCCGTCTACGCCAGCCTGGTGCGCAAGCACACGCGTTTCTGGAACGCCAGTGGCGTCAGCATCGATGCCGACCTGTCCGGCGTGAAGGTGCGCACCGAATCGCTTTCCAGCATCGTCGCCGGCGGTATCGCCTTCGCCACGCCAGAAAATCGCCAGGACAGCCCGCCCACTGATCCAAGCCTGCCGTTCCGGCTGTATGAGGATTTCGACGCCGCTCAGGCGGGTATCCGGGTGAAGGTCAAGCTGAGTGATTTCGAGGGGCTGCAGAAGGGCCGTACCCCGGTGCTGTACAAGGGGATCCAGGTAGGCTCGCTCAAGGACCTGAAGATCGAGGGTGACCTGTCCAGCGCAATGGCGGAATTGACCCTGGACCCGCTGGCAGAGGATTACCTGGTCGAAGGGACCCAGTTCTGGGTGGTCAAGCCGTCCATCTCGCTCGCCGGTATCACTGGGCTGGAGGCGCTGGTAAAGGGTAACTACATTGCTGTTCGCCCGGGTGAGCCCGGCGCCAAGCCCTTGCGTGAGTTCGAGGCACGGCCCAAGGCGCCGCCGCTTGATCTCAAGGCACCAGGCTTGCACATGGTGCTGTTCGCCGAAACCCTCGGCTCGCTGGAAGTGGGCAGCCCGGTGATGTACCGCCAGGTGCGCGTGGGCAGCGTGCAGAGCTATCAGTTTGCCCGCAACAGCAAGCGCATCCTGATCGGTGTCCACATCGAGAAGGAGTATGCCAACCTGGTCAACGGCTCCACGCGCTTCTGGAATGCCAGCGGTATCACCCTGACCGGCGGCCTCTCGGGGATTCAGGTCAAGAGTGAGTCGCTGCAGACCCTCATGGCCGGCGGTATCTCCTTCGACACACCCAAACCCGATGTACCGCTCAAACGGCGTATCCCGCGTTTCCGTCTGCATGAGAGCCAGGAGGCCGCCAACCGTGCCGGCACCCTGGTGACCATTCGCGTGGAGCGTGCCGATGGGCTGAAGCCGGGGACCTCGATCCGCTTCCGCGGGCTGGACGTGGGCAGTGTCGAAAGCGTGGACCTGACCAGCGACCTGCAGGGCGTACTGCTCAGGGCGCGTATTACCCTGGCCGCAGATCGCATTGCGCGGGTAGGGACGCAGTTCTGGGTGGTCAAGCCGGCCTTGGGCCTGGTGCGCACCGAGAACCTCGATACCTTGGTGGGAGGGCAGTACCTGGAAGTGTTGCCGGCGCTCAAGGACAAGGGGCCGCAGCGAGATTTCATCGCCTTGGCCGACGCACCGGAGGTGAAGGGCGAGGAAGTCGGCCTGCCGCTGACCCTGAGTGCGCCGCGGCGTGGCTCGATCAAGCCCGGGGTGCCGGTCACCTACCGTGAAGTCGCGGTGGGCAAGGTGGTCGGCTTCGAGCTGGGCCAGACTGCCGACCGGGTACTTATCCACATCCTCATCGAGCCGCGTTATGCAGGCCTGGTGCGCGGTGGCAGCCGCTTCTGGAACAGCAGTGGGTTCGGTTTCGACTGGGGGCTGTTCAAGGGCGCCACGGTGCGCACCGAGTCGGTGGAGACCCTGATTGAAGGTGGTATTGCCTTTGCCACGCCGGATGGCGAGCAGATGGGCAACCCGGCACGGCCGCAGCAGACCTTCGCCCTGTTCGACAAGCCGGAAGATGCCTGGCTGCAGTGGGCGCCGAAGCTGCAGATCGGCAAGTGATGAAGGGCAGGGCCGCAATGCGGCCCTGCCCCTGCAGGAGCGGCTTTAGCCGCGAACACCCGCGCAGCAGGTGCCATCCATTGAGTTGCTTGCTGGCCCAGCAAATCGCAGGCATAAAAAAACCGACCCTAGGGTCGGTTTTTTCGACAAGAACGTCGCTTAGGCAGCTGCAGCTTCTTTCAGTGCCTTGATGTGGCCATTCAGACGGCCTTTGTGGCGAGCAGCCTTGTTCTTGTGGATGATGCCCTTGTCGGCCATACGGTCGATTACAGGCACAGCCAGAACGTAAGCGGCTTGCGCTTTTTCAGCGTCTTTTGCGTCAATGGCTTTGACTACATTCTTGATGTAGGTGCGAACCATGGAACGCAGGCTGGCGTTGTGGCTGCGACGCTTCTCAGCCTGTTTTGCACGTTTCTTGGCGGAAGGTGTGTTGGCCACCGTCGAGCTCCTCGAAAGACTTTAGGTAAATAGCAAACAAAATAGGCCGCGAATCATGCCGACGAGTCGAACGGATGTCAAGGCCACCTGCAAGGTTCCGCCGAGTGGTGGGTCAACAGGCAGGAAAGATTCCTTTCTGCTACGCGACCTGTAAACTCGGGAATTTTTGGCTCCCCTGCGAAGGCGCGGGAGTATCGCACATTCGGATGCCAACTGGCAGCGTCCTCCGTCCTCTGGCGTGAATCTTTTCGATGAACCTGCTCAAATCCCTGGCTGCGGTCAGCTCCATCACCATGATTTCCCGGGTGCTCGGCTTCGTGCGCGACACCATCCTGGCGCGGATTTTCGGCGCTGGCGTGGCCACCGACGCCTTTTTCATCGCCTTCAAACTGCCTAACCTGCTGCGGCGGATCTTTGCCGAAGGCGCGTTTTCGCAAGCCTTCGTGCCGATCCTGGCCGAGTACAAGACCCAGCAGGGCGAGGAGGCCACCCGAACCTTCATTGCCTATGTCAGCGGCCTGCTGACCCTGGTTCTGGCGCTGGTGACAGTCATCGGCATTCTTGCCGCGCCCTGGGTGGTCTGGGCCACGGCGCCGGGTTTTGTCGATAATGCCGAGAAATACGAGCTGACCACTTCGCTGCTGCGGGTGACCTTTCCTTATATATTGCTGATCTCGCTGTCCTCGTTGGCAGGCGCCATCCTCAATACCTGGAACCGCTTCAGCGTTCCGGCCTTCACCCCGACCCTGCTCAACGTGGCGATGATCGCCTTCGCCGTCCTGCTCACACCGTACTTCGACCCGCCAATCATGGCCCTGGGCTGGGGCGTGCTGGCCGGTGGCCTGGCGCAACTGCTATACCAGCTGCCCGCGCTGAAGAAGATCGGCATGCTCGTGCTGCCGCGCCTGAACCTGCGCGACGCCGGCGTGTGGCGGGTGCTCAAGCAGATGCTGCCGGCCATCCTCGGGGTATCGGTGAGCCAGATCTCGCTCATCATCAACACCATTTTCGCCTCCTTCCTGGTGGCCGGCTCGGTGTCGTGGATGTATTACGCCGACCGGCTGATGGAGCTGCCTTCGGGGGTGCTGGGCGTGGCCCTGGGCACCATCCTGTTGCCGACCCTGGCCAAGACCTACGCCAACAAGGACCGTGAAGAGTACTCGCGGATTCTCGACTGGGGCCTGCGCCTGTGCTTCCTGCTGGTGTTGCCATGCACCCTGGCCCTGGCGATTCTTGCCGAACCGCTGACCGTGGCGTTGTTCCAGTACGGCAAGTTCACCGCCTTCGACGCGGCCATGACCCAGCGCGCCCTGATCGCCTATTCGGTGGGCCTGCTGGCGATCATCCTGGTCAAGGTGCTGGCTCCAGGTTTCTATGCCCAGCAGAATATCCGCACGCCGGTAAAGATCGCGGTGTTCACCCTGGTCTGCACCCAGTTGCTCAACCTGGCGCTGGTCGGCCCGCTGGCCCATGCCGGGTTGGCCCTGGCGATCAGCCTGGGGGCCTGCCTGAATGCCGGCCTGCTGTACTGGAAGCTGCGCAGCCAACAACTGTATACGCCGCAACCCGGCTGGCTGCTGTTCCTGCTCAAGCTGTTGTTGGCGGTGGGGCTGATGTCGGGCGTGCTGCTGTTGGGCATGCACTACCTGCCGGCCTGGGCGCAGGGCGATATGCTGGCGCGTTTCCTGCGCCTGGGCGGCCTGATCGCGGCCGGTGTGGTTACTTACTTCGGTTGCCTGTACCTGTGCGGTTTCCGCCCACGGCATTTCGCCCGCAAAGCGCTGCACTGAGGCGCAAAAGGGTCAGGCGTCGGTTTTTCACATTCCACACACCCGGGTGGCGCTGCTGCCTGTCGTCAGCGCCCGGGTGTGGTTATAATCGGCCACTTTATGAGCAAGAAGCGCGTTATGCAGCTGGTTCGAGGTCTTCACAACCTGCGCCCCGAGCACCGGGGCTGTGTCGCCACCATTGGCAACTTCGACGGGGTCCACCGGGGTCACCAGGCGATTCTCGCGCGTCTGCGCGAGCGCGGCCAGGCACTCGGCATGCCCACCTGCGTGGTGATCTTCGAGCCGCAGCCGCGCGAATACTTCGCCCCCGACACCGCCCCGGCCCGCCTGGCGCGCCTGCGCGACAAGGTCGAGCTGCTGGCTGGCGAAGGTATCGACCGGGTGTTGTGCCTGGCCTTCAACCAGCGCCTGAGCAAGCTCAGCGCCGATGAATTCGTCAAGGCGATCCTGGTCGATGGCCTGGGTGTGCGCCACCTCGAAGTGGGTGACGACTTCCGCTTCGGCTGCGACCGCGCCGGCGACTTCGATTTCCTGGTCGATGCAGGCGTGCGCTACGGCTTTACCGTCGAAGCCGCCAACACCGTGATCCAGGACGGCCTGCGGGTCAGCAGCACCGAAGTGCGCAAGGCCCTCAGCGAAGGCAACTTCGAACTGGCCGCGCACCTGCTGGGCCGCCCTTACCGCATTACCGGGCGTGTGCTGCACGGCCAGAAACTGGCCCGCCAGCTCGGCACGCCCACCGCCAACATCCAGCTCAAGCGCCGCCGCGTACCGCTGTCCGGGGTCTACCTGGCCAGCATCGAGATCGACGGCCAGCAGTGGCCGGGTGTCGGCAATATCGGAGTACGCCCCACCGTCGCCGGTGATGGGCGTCCCCACCTGGAGATTCATCTTCTGGACTACGCCGGTGACCTCTACGGCCGGCGTCTGACGGTGGAGTTCCACCACAAGCTGCGTGAAGAGCAGCGTTTCGCCTCCCTGGAGGCGCTGAAGTCGGCGATCGACGCGGACATCGCCGCCGCACGTGCCCACTGGCACGCTCAACCGCTAACGAAGAGCCTGAAATGACCGACTACAAAGCCACGCTAAACCTTCCGGACACCGCCTTCCCGATGAAGGCCGGCCTGCCTCAGCGCGAACCGCAGATTCTGCAGCGCTGGGACAGCATTGGCCTGTACCAGAAGCTGCGCGAAATTGGCAAGGATCGTCCGAAGTTCGTCCTGCACGACGGCCCGCCCTATGCCAACGGCAAGATCCATATCGGTCATGCGCTGAACAAGATTCTCAAGGACATGATCGTCCGCTCGAAAACCCTGTCGGGCTTCGATGCGCCCTACGTGCCGGGCTGGGACTGCCACGGCCTGCCGATCGAGCACAAGGTCGAAGTCACCCACGGCAAGCACCTGACCGCCGACCGCACCCGTGAGCTGTGCCGCGAGTACGCCGCCGAGCAGATCGAAGGGCAGAAGACCGAGTTCATCCGCCTGGGCGTGCTGGGCGACTGGGACAACCCCTACAAGACCATGAACTTCGCCAACGAGGCCGGTGAAATCCGCGCCCTGGCCGAAATGGTCAAGCAAGGCTTCGTGTTCAAGGGGCTCAAGCCCGTGAACTGGTGCTTCGATTGCGGTTCGGCCCTGGCCGAAGCCGAAGTCGAATACGCCGACAAGAAATCCCAGACCATCGACGTGGCCTTCCCGGTCGCAGACGACGCCAAGCTGGCCGCCGCCTTCGGCCTGGCCTCGCTGGCCAAGCCTGCGGCCATCGTGATCTGGACCACCACCCCGTGGACCATCCCGGCCAACCAGGCGTTGAACATCCACCCCGAGTTCAAGTACGCCCTGGTCGATACCGGCGAGCGTCTGCTGGTGCTGGCCGAAGAGCTGGTAGCGTCGTGCCTCAAGCGTTACAACCTCGAAGGTTCGGTCATCGCCACCGCGCAAGGTTCGGCGCTGGAGCTGATCAACTTCCGTCACCCGTTCTACGACCGCCTGTCGCCGATCTACCTGGCCGACTACGTCGAGCTGGGCGCCGGTACCGGCGTGGTGCACTCGTCGCCTGCCTACGGTGAAGACGACTTCGTCACCTGCAAGCGCTACGGCATGGTCAACGACGACATCCTCACCCCGGTGCAAAGCAACGGCGTGTACGTCGAGTCGCTGCCGTTCTTCGGCGGCCAGTTCATCTGGAAGGCCAACCCGGCCATCGTCGACAAGCTGAGCGAAGTCGGTGCGCTGATGCACACCGAAACCATCAGCCACAGCTACATGCACTGCTGGCGCCACAAGACCCCGCTGATCTACCGCGCCACCGCGCAGTGGTTCGTCGGCATGGACAAGCAGCCATCCACTGGCGAGCCGCTGCGTGAGCGCGCGCTCAAGGCCATCGAAGACACCAAGTTCGTCCCGGCCTGGGGCCAGGCGCGCCTGCACTCGATGATCGCCAACCGCCCGGACTGGTGCATCTCGCGTCAGCGCAACTGGGGCGTACCGATCCCGTTCTTCCTCGACAAACAAACCGGCGAGCTGCACCCGCGCACCGTCGAACTGATGGAAGAAGTGGCCAAGCGCGTCGAGCAAGAAGGCATCGAAGCCTGGTTCAAGATGGACGCCGCCGAACTGCTCGGTGACGAAGCCGGCCAGTACGACAAGATCGCCGACACCCTCGACGTCTGGTTCGACTCCGGCACCACCCACTGGCATGTGCTGCGTGGCTCGCACGACATCGGCCATGCCACCGGCCCGCGCGCCGACCTGTACCTGGAAGGTTCCGACCAGCACCGCGGCTGGTTCCACTCCTCGTTGCTGACCGGCTGCGCCATCGACAACCACGCGCCGTATCGCGAGCTGCTGACCCACGGCTTCACCGTGGACGAGAGCGGCCGCAAGATGTCCAAGTCGCTGGGCAACACCATCGAGCCGGAAAAGGTCAACAACACCCTGGGTGCCGACATCCTGCGCCTGTGGGTCTCGGCCACCGACTACTCCGGCGAGATGGCGGTTTCCGAGCAGATCCTGCAGCGCAGCGCCGATGCCTATCGTCGTATCCGCAACACCGCGCGCTTCCTGCTTTCCAACCTGTCCGGCTTCGACCCGGCCCGCGACCTGCTGCCAGCCGAAGACATGCTGGCGCTGGACCGTTGGGCGGTGGACCGTACCCTGCTGCTGCAACGCGAGCTGGAAGAGCACTACGGCGAATACCGCTTCTGGAACGTCTACTCGAAGATCCACAACTTCTGCGTGCAGGAGCTGGGCGGCTTCTACCTCGACATCATCAAGGACCGCCAGTACACCACCGGCGCCAACAGTGTCGCCCGTCGTTCCTGCCAGACCGCGCTGTACCACATCAGCGAAGCGCTGGTGCGCTGGATCGCACCGATCCTGGCCTTCACCGCCGACGAAATCTGGCAGTACCTGCCAGGTGAGCGTAACGAGTCGGTGATGCTCAACGGCTGGTACCAGGGCCTGAGCGAACTGCCGGCCGACGCCGAGCTGGACCGCGCCTACTGGGACCGCGTGATGGCCGTCAAGGCAGCCGTCAACAAGGAACTGGAGAACCAGCGCAGCGCCAAGGTCATCGGCGGCAACCTGCAGGCCGAAGTTACTCTGTTCGCCGAAGAGGGCCTGACTGCCGACCTGAACAAGCTCGGCGACGAGCTGCGCTTCGTGCTGATCACCTCCGCCGCCAGCGTGGTGCCGTTCGTCCAGGCCCCGGCCGATGCCGTGACAACCGAAGTCGAAGGCCTCAAGCTGAAGATCGTCAAGTCCGGCCATGCCAAGTGCGGCCGTTGCTGGCACTTCCGCGCCGACGTCGGCAGCCACCCGGAGCACCCGGAAATCTGCGCCCGTTGCGTCGACAACCTGAGCGGTGAAGGTGAGGTGCGCCACTATGCCTAATGCAGCTGGGCGCTTCGGGCGCCTTGCCTGGCTCTGGCTGAGCCTGGTGGTACTGGTCGTCGACCAGGCCACCAAGGTCTACTTCGAAGGGGCGTTGAGCCTGTACCAGCAGATCGTGGTCATCCCCGACTACTTCAGCTGGACCCTGGCCTACAACACCGGCGCGGCCTTCAGCTTCCTCGCCGACAGCTCCGGCTGGCAGCGCTGGTTGTTCGCCCTGATCGCCGTGGTGGTCAGTGCCGTGCTGGTGGTCTGGCTCAAGCGCCTGGGGCGCAACGAGACCTGGCTTGCCGTGGCCCTGGCCCTGGTGCTGGGTGGCGCGCTGGGCAACCTGTACGACCGCGTGGTGCTTGGCCATGTGGTCGACTTCATCCTGGTGCACTGGCGCAACACCCATTACTTCCCGGCCTTCAACGTGGCCGACAGCGCCATCACCGTGGGTGCGGTGATGCTGGCGCTGGATATGTTCAAGAGCAAGAAGTCCGAGGAGCCTGTCCATGACTGAGACACGTATTGGCCAGAACACCGAAGTGACCCTGCACTTCGCCCTGCACCTGGAAAACGGCGATACCGTCGACAGCACCTTCGACAAGGCCCCGGCCACCTTCAAGGTCGGCGACGGCAACCTGCTGCCAGGCTTCGAAAGCGCGCTGTTCGGTTTCAAGGCCGGTGACCAGCGCAAGCTGAGCATCGCCCCAGAGAACGCCTTCGGCCAGCACAACCCGCAGAACGTGCAGGTGATGCCGCGCTCGCAGTTCGAAGGCATGGAGCTGTCCGACGGGCTGCTGGTGATCTTCAACGATGCCGCCAACACCGAGCTGCCGGGTGTGGTCAAAGCGTTCGACGACAACCAGGTGACCATCGACTTCAACCATCCACTGGCTGGCAAGACCCTCAACTTCGAGGTGCAGATCCTCGACGTGAAGGCCCTGTGAGCCTGGAGCCGAGCATGCAAATCAAACTCGCCAACCCGCGCGGCTTCTGCGCGGGGGTCGACCGGGCGATCGAGATCGTCAACCGCGCCCTGGAAGTCTTCGGCCCGCCGATCTACGTGCGCCACGAAGTGGTACACAACAAGTTCGTCGTCGAAGACCTGCGCAGCCGTGGCGCGGTTTTCGTTGAAGAGCTGGACCAGGTACCGGACGACGTCATCGTCATCTTCAGCGCCCATGGTGTGTCGCAAGCGGTGCGCCAGGAGGCCGCCGGCCGTGGCCTGAAAGTCTTCGACGCCACCTGCCCACTGGTGACCAAGGTGCATATCGAGGTTGCCAAGTACAGCCGCGACGGCCGTGAGTGCATCCTGATCGGCCACGCCGGGCACCCGGAAGTCGAAGGCACCATGGGGCAGTACGATGCCAGCAATGGCGGCGCCATCTACCTCGTCGAGGACGAGAAGGACGTCGCCGCGCTGCAGGTGCGCAACCCCGAGCACCTGGCCTTCGTCACCCAGACCACCCTGTCGATGGATGACACCAGCCGGGTCATCGACGCCCTGCGTGCACGCTTCCCGAGCATCGGTGGGCCGCGCAAGGACGATATCTGCTACGCCACCCAGAACCGTCAGGACGCCGTCAAGCAACTGGCCGACGAGTGCGACGTGGTGCTGGTGGTCGGCAGCCCCAACAGCTCCAACTCCAACCGCCTGCGTGAGCTGGCAGAGCGCATGAGCACCCCGGCCTACCTGATCGACGGTGCCGAGGACCTGCAGCGCAGCTGGTTCGATGGTGTTGGGCGGATCGGCATCACCGCCGGTGCTTCTGCCCCCGAAGTATTGGTGCGTGGCGTGATCGAACAGCTCAAGGCCTGGGGCGCGACCGGCGCCGAAGAACTCGATGGCCGCGAGGAGAACATCACCTTCTCCATGCCCAAAGAGCTGCGGGTTCGCTCGCTGATCTGATCAGTCGCCTGCGCAGCGACGTTTTTCGTCGCTGAGCAGGCGCACTCTTCCACTGGGGCTCAGCACCACCCTCTGCTCGCTTCCCGCGCCACCCCGTCGGCAAAGGGTCAAGGTTATCCCCCCGAAGCCATCCCCCAGCGGCGCTCCCCGCCCGCTGAACCTGACCGCCCTACCTGAGCTCGCGACGATCCTGGCTGGCTTTGCCAGGCGATGTTCAAGCAGCAACAGGCCGTTGTGCTCCAGCAAAACGCGCCAGCCCTTGCCCCAGTCTTCCTCCATTGGCTGCACCACTACCGCCCGCTGACGTAGCAGCGCCTGGTTGCGCGCATCACGCAGCGCCTGTGCCAGCTCACGGGCTGTAGCGGCCTGATCCAGCTCTTCGCTGAGCTTGCCGTAGGCCGAAACCCCAAGCTGTGTCAGAAGGCCTGCCACGGCCAGTGCTGACATCATTTGCAGCAGTGTTACACCCTGTTGCCTCACCGTGCATTTCTCCCTGGACGTGCTTCGCTGAAGCTTCGCCAACGGCTCATGTGAGTACCAGTCGGCGGCTTCAGGTAGCAGACGAGGAAAGATCCCAGGAGGGGTGTCGATGTGGGGCAGGGAAGGCGGCATGACATTGTTGGAAGTGCTGGTGGCCATGACTGTGCTGGCGCTGGGCGTGTTCATGGCAGCAGCAATACAGGTTCGCGGCCTGCACGCCAGCGACAGCGCCTGGCGTGAAGGGCAGGCGTTGCAACTGCTGCAAGCCATGCTGGAGCGCGCCAGGGCGAGAGGGGCGCTGTCGGCGGTCGACACGGCGGCGTGGCGGGGGCAGGTGGCGACCGTGTTTGGTGGGCAGGCCGAGGCGCGAGCCAGCTTAGCGGCTGATTGGCTGATGCTTGAGGTGTCTTGGCCCATCGGCGGCCAGCGGCAGGTGCTTGAACTGCAAGGCCGGGTACAGCCATGAGGCGGCGGCCTGCAGGTTTCGGCCTGATCGAGGCACTGCTGGCGCTGGCTCTTGGCTTGATGTTGCTGGCGGCGGCGAGTCAACTGTTCGGCTCGGCCTACCAGGCTTGGCGCCTGCAAGGGGCGACCGCCCGCCTTCAGGATGACGCCCGGCTGGTATTGCAACGCTTGGCCGAGGATATCCGCATGGCCGGCATGTTCGGTTGCCTGCGCCTGGATGCGGCTGACTTCAGGATTGCCGGCGCCGCCGAGGCGTTCGCCACGCCGATCACTATCACACCCGGCAGCCTGACCTTGGTGGGCGCGGAGTTACCCGGGCTGGCAGGCCGGGCCGACTGGACGGTGCTCAGTGACTGCCGCAGCTGGGCCGAGGTGGTGGACCACCGGCATGTCCCCGGCACTACGGTGCAGGCCTTGCCCATTCGCCGGCTGACCTACCGCTTGCACAAAGGTAGCCTCCAGCTCCTCACCAATTCCCAGAATGCCAATCTGATCGACAATGTGCGGGCGTTCGAAGTGAACCTGGTCGAAGTGGCGGAGGGGGAGCTGCTGGATATTCGCCTGACGCTGTTCGACCGCCAGCACCAGCTCGAGCACCGTCACCAGTTGAGCGTGGCGTTGCGCAATCCGAGGCAGGGTTGATGAAGCGGCAACAGGGTGTGGTGCTGTTGCTGGCCCTGAGCCTGAGCCTGCTGCTCGGCCTGCTGGCGGCCCAAGGGCTGCGTGAGGCATTGGTGCAGCAGCGGCTGCTGAGTGAGCAACTGGCGGGAGTACGGGCTTTCGAGCAGGCAGAGGCCAGCCTGATCGAGGGGGCGGCGTTGCTGTCGATGCACTTGCCCGAGCTGTGTTCGGCATGCCTGCCGCCGGGTCTTCCCGGCGACGAACCGGCCCCGCCATGGCAAGCCACCGACAGCGGCTATGTGTTTTTGCAGAACCTTGGCCAGAGCAGCCGGGCTGCTGGCATGCCGGCAGGCGAGGAAGTGACGCTGGTCCGGGTGACGGCCATCAGCCGCCAGGTGCACGGGCGTCGGCTGCTTGAGGCGGTGCATGCGCTGGATGACGCGGCCGTGGTTCGGCGCATCAGCTGGCGCCAACGCCTGGAGGACGACTGACATGCAGCGTGGCCTGAGCCTTATCGAGATGTTGATTGTCGTGGCACTGATCGGCATGCTGGCAGCCATTGCCTACCCCAGTTACAGCGAACAACTACGGCGTGCCGCACGCAGCGAAGTGGTCGGCCTGCTGCAGGATGCGGCGCTGCGCCTTGCGCGCCACCACACCCGCGTCGGCGGCTACGCCGACAACGAACAGCTGGTGACGCCATTGCCCATGGGTAACCGCTACTACCGCCTACAGGCTCGCCGCGAGACTGACAGTTTCACGCTGTTGGCCGTGCGCCTGCCCGACGGGATCATGGCGCAAGACCGCTGTGGCGACTTCCAGCTCGACCAGGCAGGTGTGCGCAGCAACCCAGGTGCTGGCGACAATGCCGAGCTGTGCTGGGGAAGCTGAAGATCATAAGGTGCCACGGCACCGTGGAATTACCTCAGGTGTTGGATCGAACGATGAGCAAGCAAGTAGTGATTGTCGGCGGTGGTGTCATCGGCCTGCTGACGGCGTTCAACCTGGCGGCCGAGGTCGACCGGGTGGTGCTGTGCGACCAGGGCGAGGTCGGCCGCGAGTCGTCGTGGGCGGGGGGCGGTATCGTCTCGCCGCTGTACCCGTGGCGCTACAGCACCGCGGTGACGGCGCTGGCGCACTGGTCGCAGGATTTTTATCCACAGCTGGGCGAGCGCCTGTTCGCCAGCACCGGCGTCGACCCCGAGGTGCACACCACCGGCCTGTACTGGCTGGACCTGGACGATGAAGCCGAGGCCCTGGCCTGGGCTGCGCGGGAACAGCGCCCGCTGAGTGCGGTGGATATCTCGGCGGCCTACGACGCCGTGCCGGTTCTGGGCGCGGGCTACCGCCACGCGATCTACATGGCCGGTGTGGCCAACGTGCGCAACCCGCGCCTGGTCAAGTCGCTCAAGGCCGCGCTGCTGGCGCTGCCCAACGTCACCCTGCGCGAGCACTGCCAGGTCACCGGCTTCGCCGAGGAAGGCGGGCGCATCGTCGGTGTACAGACCAACGACGGCCTGCTGGCCGCCGATGATGTGGTGCTCAGCGCCGGTGCCTGGAGCGGCGACCTGTTGCAGACCCTGGGCCTGGCATTGCCGGTTGAGCCGGTCAAAGGCCAGATGATCCTGTTCAAGTGCGCCGAAGATTTCTTGCCGAGCATGGTCCTGGCCAAGGGGCGCTACGCGATCCCGCGCCGCGACGGGCACATCCTGGTGGGCAGCACCCTGGAGCACGAAGGCTACGACAAGACCCCCACAGCCGAAGCGCTGGCCAGCCTCAAGGCTTCGGCCATCGAGCTGTTGCCGGCATTGGCCGATGCCGAAGTCGTTGGGCACTGGGCGGGTTTGCGGCCGGGGTCGCCGGAAGGCATCCCGTACATCGGTGCGGTGCCGGGGCATGAAGGGCTATGGCTGAACTGCGGCCATTACCGCAACGGCCTGGTGCTGGCGCCGGCGTCATGCCAGCTGTTCAGTGACCTGTTGCTGGGGCGTGAGCCGATCATCGACCCGGCACCCTATGCGCCTGAAGGCCGTCTGGCCTAAAGTCGCCCGAGGAACGCGCTCTGTGGGAGCGGCTTTAGCCGCGAAGCAGGCACCGCGGTGCCTGGCACCAGCTTTGCTGGTGATCGCGGGTAAACCCGCTCCCACAGGGACATACCTGGACGGGATTCATGGGGTCAGCCCTGCCGGCCTGGCCCTTGCTGCAAATGCTGTTGGCTGCAATACCACTCCTTGCCCTGCTGCAACGCCCGGTCATTGGGCAGGTGCACGCCGCAGTGGGCGCAGCGCACCATCCTCAGCGGGTCGTCGAGGCGCGGCTCAGCGGGGGATTGCTGGCTGGTCTTGAACTTGCGCCACAGCCAGAACGCGGCGGCGATCAGGGCGATCCAGAAAAGTAGGCGAACCATGGTGTCCAGCTTGTCGAGAGAAGAAGGCGACAGTCTAGGATGCGGCCAATAAAAAAGGGAGGCCTTGGGCCTCCCTTCTTTGTCACGCGTAGGGTCAGTCGAACAGACCGAAGGTCATGTAGCTGAACCACGAGCGGTCTTTCTCGGCTTCTTTCGGGCCTTCCGGCAGGATCGGGTCGCCGTTCTCGTCCTTGGGCAGCAGGTCTGCCGGCATCTCGGAGCGGGCGTCCTGGAACTGGCGGACCACGTCCTGGTTGGCGCGGGTCTCGCCCGGTGGCAGCGGCGTCTCGGTCTCGATCAGGCCCAGAGTGGCCTTGGACAGCCAGGAGCGGTTGCCGTTTTCATCCTGGGTGGCGGCGAACTGGCCATCGACCAGGCTCGGGTGGTTCGGGTAGTTGAGCTTGAGGGTTTCCAGGCTGGTAGCGGCCAGTTCGTCCAGGTGCATGTGCTGGTACGACTCGACCATCACCGCCAGGCCGTCGCCGACCGATGGGGTTTCCTGGAAGTTCTCGACCACGTAGCGGCCACGGTTGGCGGCGGCCACGTAGGCCTCGCGGCTCAGGTAGTAGTTGGCCACGTGGATTTCGTAGCTGGCCAGCAGGTTGCGCAGGTAGATCATGCGCTGCTTGGCGTCTGGCGAGTAACGGCTGTTGGGGAAGCGGCTGGTCAGCTGGGCGAACTCGTTGTACGAGTCACGGGCGGCGCCAGGGTCACGCTTGGTCATGTCCAGCGGCAGGAAGCGCGCCAGCAGGCCACGGTCCTGGTCGAAGGAGGTCAGGCCTTTCAGGTAATAGGCGTAGTCGACGTTCGGGTGCTGCGGGTGCAGGCGGATGAAGCGCTCGGCGGCGGACTTGGCGGCCTCGGGCTCGGAGTTCTTGTAGTTGGCGTAGATCAGCTCGAGCTGGGCCTGGTCGGCGTAGCGGCCGAACGGGTAGCGCGACTCCAGGGCCTTGAGCTTGTTCACGGCGCTGGTGTAGCTGGAGTTGTCCAGATCAGCCTGAGCCTGCTGGTACAGCTCGGCCTCGCTGAGGTTCTCGTCAATGACTTCCTTGTTCGAGGAACAGGCAGCGGTGAGCCCGAGGATGGCGATCAGCAGCAGGTGTTTCACTTGCATGGCGGCTTGCGTCCCTTTGACGGCCGCTGTCTTGGGCGGAGCCGTCCTGTTATGATGAGCGCCCCCGGCCAAACCCCGGGGCAAAAGAAGCCGTATTTAACCACAAGCACGCAGCCGAAACCAAAGGCTGTACGCCCGCCGAATTGAGCATGTCCGAGATCATTCAACTTAGCGCAGAGGTCCCGTCCGAACTGGGCGGCCAACGCCTCGACCAGGTCGCCGCCCAACTGTTCGCCGAGTACTCGCGTTCGCGCCTTACTTCGTGGATCAAGGATGGCCGCCTGACCGTCAATGACGCGGTACTGCGGCCGCGCGACACCGTTCACAGTGGCGACATCCTGGCCCTCGAGGCCGAACAGGAAGCCCAGGGTGAATGGGTGGCCCAGGATATCGAGCTGGACATCGTCTATGAAGACGACCAGATCCTGGTGATCAACAAGCCTGCCGGGCTGGTGGTCCACCCGGCGGCCGGCCATGCCGATGGCACCTTGCTCAATGCCCTGCTGCACCATGTGCCGGACATCATCAATGTGCCGCGCGCAGGTATCGTGCATCGCCTGGACAAGGACACCACCGGCCTGATGGTGGTGGCCAAGACCCTGCAGGCGCAGACCAAGCTGGTCGAGCAGCTGCAGAGCCGCAGCGTCAGCCGCATCTATGAATGCATCGTGGTGGGCGTGGTGATTGCCGGCGGCAAGATCGACGCGCCGATCGGCCGTCACGGCGGCCTGCGCCAGCGCATGGCAGTCACCGACGGTGGCAAGCCGGCGGTCAGCCACTACCGGGTACTCAAGCGCTTCCGTTCGCACACCCATGTGCGGGTCAAGCTGGAAACCGGCCGTACCCACCAGATCCGTGTGCACATGGCGCATGTCGGCTATCCGTTGGTCGGCGACCAGACTTACGGCGTGCGTTTCCGCATTCCGCCAGCCGCCAGCTTGACCATGGTCGAGGCGGTGAAGAACTTCCCGCGCCAGGCTCTGCACGCACGCTTCCTGGCCCTGGATCACCCCACCACCGGTGAGCGCATGGAGTGGAAGTCGGAGCTGCCGGACGACTTCAAGTGGCTGCTGTCGCTGCTCGAACAGGACCGCGAGAGCTTCATCGGATGAGTGGCCTGACGCAGTCGCTGATCTTCCCCGACTGGCCGGCCCCGGCCTCGGTACGCGCCTGTGTCACCACCCGCGAGGGCGGCGTCAGCCTGCCGCCCTATGCCACCTTCAATCTTGGCGACCATGTGGGCGATGACCCGCTGGCCGTTGCCGAGAACCGCCGTCGCCTCAGTGATGAATTCGCCATCCAGCCCGCCTGGCTCAAGCAAGTGCATGGGCTGGTGGTGGCTGACGCCAACCCGGCGCTGGTCGCCGAGGCCGATGCCAGCTGGACCGACCAGCCCGGCATTGCCTGCACCGTGATGACCGCCGACTGCCTGCCCGCGCTGTTCTGCGACCGCTCCGGCACCCGTGTGGCCGCCGCCCATGCCGGCTGGCGCGGGCTGGCCGGTGGCGTGCTGGAAGCTACCTTGGACCGCCTGGCCGTGCCGCCTGAAGACGTGCTGGTGTGGCTGGGGCCTGCCATTGGCCCGCAGGCATTTGAAGTGGGCCTGGAAGTGCGTGATGCGTTCACGGCCGTGCATCCCGAGGCTGCTGCTGCCTTTGTCGACGGCGAACGGCCGGGCAAGTTGATGGCCGACATCTATGCGCTGGCGCGGATCCGCCTTGCTGCTCGCGGTGTGACGGCTGTTTACGGCGGTGGGTTCTGCACGGTCAGCGATCAACGCTTCTTCTCTTATCGCCGCACCCCGCAGGGTGGGCGCTTTGCATCGCTGGTTTGGCTCAGCCCTAGCTAAGCCTGGGGCTGCTTCGCGGCCCAATCGCTGGCGTGCCAGCTCCCACATGCCAAGGTTTGTACTGCCCCTGTGGGAGCCGGCTTGCCGGCGATAGGGCTGCGCAGCAGCCCCGGCAATCTCAATCCCACCACCCTCCCTGCTGACCTCGATCAATCCCGCTACGCTTGAATCTTCCAGAATCACCCCTATCTATTGGTCATCTCAGGCAGGTTCTTCATACAGGTGCTGTCCATCGCTCCGCCTGCCCTTTATAGGAAGGTATCCCCATGCGAATAGACCGACTGACCAGCAAGCTGCAACTCGCGTTATCCGATTCCCAATCCCTGGCCGTGGGCATGGACCATCCGGCCATCGAGCCCCTGCACCTGCTGCAGGCGCTTGTCGACCAGCAGGGCGGCTCGATCAAGCCGTTGCTGATGCAGGTGGGCTTCGACATCAACAGCCTGAAAAAGGCGTTGACCAAAGAGCTCGACCAACTGCCGAAAATCCAGAACCCCACCGGCGACGTGAACATGTCCCAGGACCTGGCGCGCCTGCTCAACCAGGCCGACCGCCTGGCCCAGCAGAAGGGTGACCAGTTCATCTCCAGCGAACTGGTGGTGCTCGCCGCCATGGACGAGAACAGCAAGGTCGGCAAGTTGCTGCTCGGCCAGGGCGTGACCAAGAAGGCCCTGGAAAACGCCATCAACAACCTGCGCGGCGGCGCGGCGGTGAATGACGCCAATGCCGAAGAGTCGCGCCAGGCCCTGGACAAGTACACCGTCGACCTCACCAAGCGTGCCGAGGAAGGCAAGCTCGACCCGGTGATCGGCCGTGACGATGAAATCCGCCGCACCGTGCAGGTGCTGCAGCGCCGCACCAAGAACAACCCGGTGCTGATCGGCGAGCCCGGCGTGGGCAAGACCGCCATCGCCGAAGGCCTGGCTCAGCGCATCATCAACGGTGAAGTGCCCGATGGCCTCAAAGGCAAGCGCCTGCTGGCGCTGGACATGGGCGCGCTGATCGCTGGCGCCAAGTACCGCGGCGAATTCGAAGAGCGCCTCAAAGGCCTGCTCAACGAGCTGTCCAAGCAGGAAGGCCAGATCATCCTGTTCATCGACGAACTGCACACCATGGTCGGCGCCGGCAAGGGCGAGGGAGCCATGGACGCCGGCAACATGCTCAAGCCGGCCCTGGCCCGTGGCGAGCTGCACTGCGTAGGTGCCACCACGCTCAACGAGTACCGCCAGTTCATCGAGAAGGACGCCGCCCTCGAGCGCCGCTTCCAGAAGGTGCTGGTCGAAGAGCCGAGCGAGGAAGACACCATCGCCATCCTGCGCGGCCTTAAAGAACGCTATGAAGTGCACCACAAGGTGGCCATCACCGATGGCGCGATCATCGCCGCGGCCAAGCTCAGCCACCGCTACATCACCGACCGTCAGCTGCCGGACAAGGCCATCGACCTGATCGACGAAGCCGCCAGCCGCATCCGCATGGAGATCGACTCCAAGCCGGAGGTGCTTGACCGCCTCGACCGCCGTCTGATCCAGCTGAAGGTGGAATCCCAGGCGCTGAAGAAAGAAGAGGACGAAGCGGCGAAGAAACGCCTGGAGAAACTGACCGAAGAAATCGAGCGGCTGGAGCGCGAGTACTCCGACCTCGAAGAAATCTGGGCCTCCGAGAAAGCCGAGGTGCAGGGTTCGGCGCAGATCCAGCAGAAAATCGAGCAATCCCGCCAGGAGCTCGAAGCCGCCCGTCGCAAAGGCGATCTCAGCCGCATGGCCGAGCTGCAGTACGGGGTCATCCCGGACCTGGAGCGCAGCCTGCAGATGGTCGACCAGCACGGCAAGAGCGAGAACCAGCTGCTGCGCAACAAGGTGACCGAGGAAGAGATTGCCGAAGTGGTCTCCAAGTGGACCGGCATCCCGGTGGCCAAGATGCTCGAAGGCGAGCGCGAGAAGCTGCTGAAGATGGAAGAGCTGCTGCACCAGCGGGTGATCGGCCAGCACGAAGCGGTCACCGCCGTGGCCAACGCCGTGCGCCGTTCCCGCGCCGGGCTGTCCGACCCGAACCGCCCCAGCGGCTCGTTCCTGTTCCTCGGCCCGACCGGCGTGGGCAAGACCGAGCTGTGCAAGGCCCTGGCCGAGTTCCTGTTCGACACCGAAGAGGCCATGGTGCGCATCGACATGTCCGAGTTCATGGAGAAACACTCCGTGGCGCGTCTGATCGGTGCCCCACCAGGGTATGTAGGTTATGAAGAGGGCGGTTACCTGACCGAGGCCGTGCGCCGCAAGCCGTACTCGGTGGTGCTGCTGGACGAGGTGGAGAAAGCTCACCCGGATGTGTTCAACGTGCTGCTGCAGGTGCTTGAAGACGGCCGTCTGACCGACAGCCACGGCCGTACCGTGGACTTCCGCAACACGGTGATCGTGATGACCTCCAACCTGGGCTCGGCGCAGATCCAGGAACTGGTGGGTGACCGCGAGGCGCAGCGTGCGGCGGTGATGGATGCGGTGGGCGCGCACTTCAGGCCCGAGTTCATCAACCGTATCGACGAAGTGGTGGTGTTCGAACCACTGGGCCGCGAGCAGATCGCCGGTATCACCGAGATCCAGCTGGGCCGCCTGCGCAGCCGCCTGCTGGAGCGCGAGCTGAGCCTGAGCCTCAGCCCAGAGGCCTTGGACAAGCTGATCGCGGTGGGTTACGACCCGGTGTATGGTGCACGGCCGCTCAAGCGTGCGATCCAGCGCTGGATCGAAAACCCGTTGGCGCAGTTGATCCTCAGTGGGCAGTTCCTGCCAGGCGCAGCGATCACTGCCAAGGTGGAAGGCGACGAAATCGTCTTTGCCTGATCACTGTTGAAATGCAGAGCCCCGCGAAAGCGGGGCTTTTTTGTGTATTTCTGTGCGGGCCTCTTCGCGGGGCAAGCCCGCTCCTACAGGTATTGCGTGGCTCTCAGATACTGTTAGGGGCTTGTGGGAGCGGGCTTGCCCCGCGATGGAGTGGTCGCCGGCCCAGCAAAATCGAGTCTTTCCGAGTTTTTTTCATAACTTGCTGAAATTTTTGAAAAAAACGCTTGCCAGGAAAAGGGAGTGCCCCTAATATACGCCGCGTTGTCAGCCACTAAGCGAATCACCAGCAACACCGGTGACCGCAAAACAACTTACAAATCAGTAAGTTGAATGAAAAAAAGGGGTTGACAAGCAAAACGAAGAATGTAGAATAGCCGGCCTCAGCAGCGACAAAGCGAAAGCAGCGAAGCTAAAGAGTCCGAAGCGAACACAGTCTTCGGAGTTGTACCGAAGTTCAGTTCCGCGATAGCTCAGTCGGTAGAGCAAATGACTGTTAATCATTGGGTCCCTGGTTCGAGTCCAGGTCGCGGAGCCAATCTCGGGGTGTAGCGCAGTCCGGTAGCGCGCCTGCTTTGGGAGCAGGATGTCAGGAGTTCGAATCCCCTCACCCCGACCATTTTCAGGGTCGTTAGCTCAGTTGGTAGAGCAGTTGGCTTTTAACCAATTGGTCGTAGGTTCGAATCCTACACGACCCACCATGTAAAGAGGGCATCTCGAAAGAGATGCCCTTTTTCTTTTGCCCGCGATTTATATTCCCGCCCTTGCTACCCTGTGCGCCTTGCCCGCAGGAGCGCCGCGCCATGCCTTTGAAAGCCAGTGTGTTCATCGCCACCAGCCTGGATGGCTTCATCGCCCGTGAAGACGGCAGCCTTGATTGGTTGATGGGGGCGACCGAGTCGGCCGATGACCATGGCTATGCGGGGTTCATGGCCGGCGTCGATACCTTGGTGATGGGGCGCGGCACCTTCGACAAGGTGATGACCTTCGGCCAGTGGCCTTACCCGGACACCCGCGTGGTGGTGGTCAGCGCCAGCCTTGGGAAGTTACCGGCGGGCGCGCCGGAGCAAATCGAGCTGCATCCAGGGCCGATCCCGGAGTTGCTGGAGCACCTGCAGGCCACGGGCGCTAAAAGCCTGTACCTGGATGGCGGCAAGTTGATTCAGGGGTTCTTGCGCGAGGGGCTGGTGAACGAGCTGACCATTACCCGCATTCCCGTGCTGCTGGGGCAGGGGATACCACTGTTTGGCGAGTTGGCGAAGGATGTGCTGTTGCAGCACATGAAGACGACCAGTTACGAGAGTGGGTTCGTGCAGAGCACGTATCGCGTGGTCAGATAAATCGCGTTAAGGCCATCGCCGGCAAGCCGGCTCCCACAGGTACAGCGCTGGCCTAGAGGATGGCGCGATCCATGTGGGAGCTGGCTCCCACAGGTACAGCGCTGGCCTGGAGGATGGCGCAATCCATGTGGGAGCTGGCTTGCCAGCGAAAGGGCTGCACAGCAGCCCCAGGATCTCGATGCCTCAGTGCAGCTTCAGGCGAGGCTCGGTCCCGCGCCCAATCTTGCTACCCAGCATCAGCATCGCCGTGCGGAAGAACCCATAAAGCGCCATCTGGTGCATGCGGTACAGCGACACATAGAACATCCGCGCCAGCCAGCCTTCCAGCTTCACGCTGCCCATCAGGTTACCCATCAGGTTGCCCACCGCCGAGAAGCGCGACAGCGACACCAGCGAGCCGTAATCCTTGTACTCGTAGCTCGGCAGCGCCTTGTTCTCCAGGCGCGCCTTCAGGCTCTTGGCCAGCAGCGACGCCTGTTGGTGCGCGGCCTGGGCCCGTGGCGGCACGTTGCGGTCGCTGCCCGGCTGTGGGCAGGCGGCGCAATCGCCGAAAGCGAAGATATTGTCGTCGCGGGTGGTTTGCAGGGTCGGACGCACCACCAGCTGGTTGATGCGGTTGGTTTCCAGGCCGTCGATGTCCTTGAGGAAGCCCGGCGCACGAATACCCGCCGCCCACACCTTCAGGCTGGCCTGGATCACTTCGCCGGACGCCGTCTTCAGGCCATCTTCAGTCACTTCACTGACCGAGGCGTTGGTCATCACCGTCACCCCGAGTTTTTCCAAGGTCTTGTGCACCGGCACGCTGATGCGCTCGGGCAGCGCCGGCAATACGCGCGGGCCAGCCTCGATCAGGGTGATGTGCATGTCCTTGGGCTGGATCTTGTCCAGGCCGTAGGCCGCCAGCTCATGGGCGGCGTTGTGCAGTTCGGCCGCCAGTTCCACACCGGTGGCGCCGGCGCCGACAATGGCCACGCTGATCTTTTCACTGGCCACATCGCCGGCATGGGCGCGCAGGTAGTGGTTGAGCAGTTGCTGGTGGAAGCGCTCGGCCTGCTTGCGGCTGTCGAGGAACAGGCAGTGCTGCGCCGCGCCCAGGGTGCCGAAGTCGTTGGTGTTGCTGCCCACGGCAATCACCAGGGTGTCGTAACCCAGGGTGCGCGCAGGCAGCAGCTCGCGGCCTTCGTCGTCGAGGGTGGCGGCCAGCTGGATCTGTTTGCTTTCGCGGTCCAGGCCGCTCATGCGGCCCATCTGGAAGTTGAAGTGGTTCCACTTGGCTTGGGCCACGTAGTTCAGTTCATCTTCCGAGGAGTTCAGCGAACCGGCCGCCACTTCGTGCAGCAGCGGTTTCCAGATGTGCGTCAGGTTGGCATCAACCAGGGTGATCTCGGCCTGTTTGCGCTTGCCCAGGCTTTTACCCAGGCGGGTCGCCAGTTCCAGGCCGCCGGCGCCGCCGCCGACAATCACGATGCGATGAGTCATAGGGATATCTCACAAGTTTTACGGAATTCGTGGGCACAAGGCCCGGCCGCAACGCAGCAGAGGGGAGGGCGAGCGCAAGGCAGCTCATAGCACCAGTCCACTCAACAGGCGGCTCAACAGGCCCAGACCGATGGTCACGGCCACCACCAGCAACAGGAGCAGCAACGGCCGGAAAGGCCTGCGCTCGACACGATGCTGGGGGGCACTCAAGTACTCATCGACGCGACGCTGATCTTCAGGATTCAGGCGGCTGGTCATGGTGGGCCTCGTAGATAGACGTTTGTGACTGCGTGTACGCCACAGCGTTCACGCAAACGCGTGGAACGAATGATAATGCGTTCTATCTCTGGCGCCGAGTGTACGTGATCGCAAAGACTCTCGGCACTGGATCAAAGACTGATCCCCACATCGAACACGATGCTGCGCCCCAGGTTGGCACGCAAGAAATCCGGCGCATCCGGGTGGGCGAACAGCACCCGGGCAAAGGTCGGCCCCACCAGCGACAGCGAACGCCAGCCCTGGCGCAGGTATTCGGTGGGTGGCGGGAAATGGCTGTTGAGGTCGAGCACCTCGCGCTTGAGGCTGGCGAAGGCGATGATGTCCAGCTCGCTCAAGTCCAGCCCGCGCTCCCGGTAGTTATGCGCCTTCTTGCGCAAGGTCGGGGCCAGGCGCGCCAGCAGCTCCTGGGCCGGGATGCGCCGCGGCCGTGCTTCGCGGCGCACCAGCTGGCTCAGGGAAAACGCGCTGCGCCGGCGCTGCAGCTCCTCGCGCCATTCATCGTTGAGCCGCCGACCCTCGTCGAGCACGAAGAACACCTCGAACGCCGCATCGCGGAACAGCACATCCGGCGGCTCCTGCCCGGCCGGGGTGAAGTCCTCGCTGCGGTAGGCAATGTTCAACCCTTGCAGCAGGCGCTGGCACACCCAACGCTCGCGCTCCCATTTGCGCGCATTGGAGAGAAAGGCATTGGCTTGTTCGGCCTGGATGGTAAGCAGGCGCAAGTAGTCGGAGTCATCCATGGGGACAAGCTTAGTCGCTAAACGATGACGGTAAGATGCTGTTTGTGCGTGGGAATCAGCCCAGCATCAACCATTGCTGAACCACCCCGAGCAAATGCAGCAGCCCGCCCCCCAGGCAGATCACTGAACTGACCGCGATAAACCGCCGAGTCCGCCCCGTGCCGGCCAGCAGTACCGGGCCCAGCAGGCCGCGAGCCAGGTACACCAGGGTGATCAGGCAGAGCACCGGCAGCAGGAAGGGCAGCGGTTTGATCAGCCCGGCAGCAGACAGCGCATAGGCCGACCAGGCCAGCAACACCAGCGCAATGGCCGCGGTGACCAGTGCCGGGTAGCTACGCCCCTGCTCGGCGGCCCTGGCCATGCGCTCGCCCGCGCCGAACAAGCGGTACCAGCGCGGCCCGACCAGGATGATCGCCAGGTGCAGCAGGCCCGCGACCGCGCTGAATGCCGCGCCCAACAGCAGTGGCAGATTGAGCCCTTCAGGCATGGCGGACGCTTCCTGCATCGAATGGAGCTGCCAGCCTATAGCAACCAGGCGAAAGGGAGAATGGGTGTAGACTCAGGCTTGTCCACATGGCCGACAGGGATATTGCTCAGGTGATCAGCGCTCAGGTCTTGTCCAGCACCAGCCTCACCCTTGGCTGGCTCGGTTACGTGCCCCTGCTGGTCTGGGCCATCAGCCGCACCCGCTGGGTCGAGCTGTTCACCGATACCCGCCGCCAGCACCTGCTTTTCGGCACCGTGTTTGGGTTGTTTGCCCTGTGGCTGGTGCGCCGCGACTTCGACACTGGCGTGTCCTATCACTTCATCGGCATGACCGCCGTGACCCTGCTGCTGGACTGGCCACTGGCGGTGCTTGGCGGCTTTCTTGCCCAACTCGGTTTGCTGCTGCTTGGCCGCCAGGACCTGGCCGCGATCGGCGTCAACGGCCTGTTGATCATAGGCCTGCCGGTGCTGGTCACCGAGGTGTGCGCGATCCTGGTCGAACGCGCGCAGCCGCGTAACCTGTTCGTTTATATCTTCTGCTGCGGTTTTTTCCCCGCCGCCCTGACGGTGCTGGTGTGCCTGATGGCCGGGCTGGGGCTGCTGTGGATGGACGAACGCTTCGCCATGCCGGAGTGGCTGAGCGACTTCGTCGGCTACCTGTGGCTGATGATGTTCCCCGAGGCGTTCATCAACGGCATGGTGATCAGTGCGCTGGTGGTGTTCAGCCCGGAGTGGCTGGAAACGTTCAACCGCACCCGCTACCTGCAGGCGCCGTGGAAGGATGACGAGCGCTGAAAACAGGACCGGCCTCATCGCCGGCAAGCCGGCTCCCACAGATCCAAGGCTGACCTGGTACCTGTGGGAGCTGGCTTGCCAGCGATGAGGCCGGCACAGGCAACCCAAAATCCAGGCTCAGTGCCGAGGCTCCAGATCCCCCGAATACAACTCATCCTCGGACTCATCAGAGCCGGCAATCTTGTGCTCCTCGGCCGCCCAAGCCCCCAGGTCGATCAACTTGCAACGGTCGGAACAGAACGGCCGAAACGGGCTCTGCTCCCCCCATTCCACGGGCGCGCCACAGGTCGGGCAATCAACGGTCATCGGCTGGCTCATGGCTGGCCTCCTCGCAAAGTCAGGTAAAAGTGGTGCAGGCGGTCAATCTCGTCGTGCAGCGTTTGCAGGTCACGATCGTTGACCACCACATCATGTGCATGGCGCAGGCGCTCTTCCCGGGCCAACTGGGCCTTGAGAATCGCCTGCACCTGTTCGGGGCTGGTGTTGTCGCGCTGCAGGGTGCGCTGCACCTGCAACTCGGTAGGGGCATCGACCACCAGGATGCGCTGCACCTTGTTGAACTGCCCCGACTCGATCAGCAGCGGCGAAACATACACCGCATAGGGCGACTCGGCCTTGGCCAGGTAGCTGAAAATCTCCTGCCCGATCAGCGGGTGCAGCAATTGCTCCAGCCACTGCCGCTGCGCAGGGTCGGCGAAGATCAGCTGGCGCAGGGCGGTGCGGTCGAGCTGGCCGTCTGCCTGCAATACACCAGGGCCGAAGCGCTCGACGATACGGGCCAGGGCAGGGCGGCCGGGTTCGACGACCCAGCGCGCGGCCTGGTCGGCATCGACCAGGTGCACGCCCAGCGCGACGAAGCGCTCGGCGGCGGCGCTCTTGCCGCTGCCGATGCCGCCGGTCAAACCGAGAATCCAGGGGGTGAAGGGCGCTGTGCTCATCAGGTTCCAAGCAGTTGCAGGTAAGAGGCGACTATTTCATCACCCCAGAGCACTGCGATCCAGCCCGCAATGGCCAGATAAGGCCCGAAGGGCAGCGCAACGCCCATCTGCGCCCGGCGCAGGCGCACCAGAATCAGCCCGATCAGCGCCCCGGCCAGCGACCCGAGCATCAGCGTCAGCGGCAGGATCTGCCAGCCGCCCCAGGCGCCGAGCATCGCCAGCAGCTTGAAGTCGCCCTGGCCAATGCCGTCCTTGCCGGTCAAAAGCTTGAACACCCAGAACACCGACCACAGGCTCAAGTAACCCGCCACCGCGCCCCATACCGCATCGGCCAGCGGCACCAGCAGCCCGAAGGCATTGACCACCAGCCCCAGCCAGAGCAGCGGCAGCACCAGCACATCCGGCAGCAACTGGTGCTCGGCATCGATCAGGCTCAAAGCGATCAGGCCCCAGGTCAGCACCATCACCAGCAACGCTTCGATGCCCGGCCCGAAATGCCAGGCCACCAGCAGCGATAGCAGGGCACACCCAAGCTCGACCAAGGGATAGCGCGCACTGATCCGCCCCTTGCACGCCGAGCAGCGCCCGCGCAACACCAGGTAACTCACCAGCGGAATGTTCTCCCACGCACGAATCCGGTGTTGGCAATGGGGGCAGCGAGAAGCCGGCAAGCACAGGTCGAAGCGCTCGTGCGCGGCCCCCGGCAACCCCAGCACTGCCTGCGCCTCCCGCTGCCACTGGCGCTCGAGCATGATCGGCAACCGGTAGGCCAGCACATTGAGAAAACTGCCCACCAGCAACCCCAGCACCACGGCCAGGCTGTAGAAAAACGCAGGATGTTCGACGACCAAGGTCCAGGCATTCATGTTCAGATCAGGCTGCCCAACTGGAATATGGGTAGATACATCGCCACCACCAGGCCCCCCACCAGCAGCCCGAGAATCAGCACGATGGCCGGCTCCAGCAGCGTGGTCAACTGCTCCAGCCCCTGGCTCACCTGCTCCTCATAATGTAGCGCGGCTTTGTCCAGCATCAGGTCCAGCGTGCCGCTGGCCTCGCCGACTGCCACCAGCTGGCGCAACAACGGCGGGAACAGCGCGTCCGCCTCCATCGCCTGGTGCAGGCCCAGCCCGTTCGCCACGCCCTGGCGCAGGGCCAGGATTGCCCGCTCGTGCAGGCTGTCACCACTCACCGGCGCCACCGTCTGCAACGCATCCAGCAACGCCACCCCCGCCGCATAGGAGGTCGCCAGGCAACGGGCGAACCGCGCCAACGCCGCATGGCCCAGCAAGCGCCCGACCACCGGCACCCGCAAGACCAGCCGCAACAGGCACAAGCGCGCAGGCACATGCCGTCGATACAGTTCGCGCGTGCCCAGCCCCAATGCCGCCATCAGCACCACCCACCACACCACGTGATTGCCCAGCGCTGTGGATAAGTCGATCACCCACTGGGTGAAGGCCGGCAATGCCTTGTCGAAACTGGCGAATAGGCTCTGGAACCGCGGCACCACCTCCAGCAGCAACAACGCCGCCACCCCCAGCCCGGTCAATAGCAGCAGCGCCGGATACAACATCGCCTTGCGCACCTTATGCCGCAGCGCCTGGCGTTTCTCCAGCATCGTCGCCATCTGTTCCAGTTGCCGGTCCAGCGTGCCGGAGTGCTCACCCACCCGCACCAGGTTGCAATACAGCGCATCGAACCACGCCGGGTGGCGCTGCAAGGCATCCGCCAGCCCCAGCCCCGCCGCCACATCCTGTTTCAACCGCGCCAGCAGCCCACTCATCCCGCTGCCCGTGTTGCTGCGCACCATCACCTCGAACGCCTGCAACAGCGGCACCCCCGCCGTCAGCAAGGTCGCCAGCTGCCGGCTGAACCCCGGCGCATCCGTTTTGCCTTCGCGCTGCGGCCAGCGCCATCGCCAGCCCCCCGCCGGCTGCACCCGCGTAGCGCGAATGCCCTGGCGCTGCAGCCACGCCCGCACGAACGCCGGGCTGCGCCCAGGCTGCTGGCCCTGTTGACGAACCCCGGCGGCATCGATGCCCTCCCAGGCGTAGAGGCGGGTAGACGGAGGCATGCAAAGTCCTTTGCAGTGAAGCGACAAGCCCCGTAACAGCTTGCCGGGCCCGACAGCGGGCGCGATCCCATGACGGTCACTAGAGTAGTCCAGCACCAAGCCCGCCCCGCCAGCCAGGGGTGACAAAAGGTGTCGGTTCAGGCCTACTGCGCGCCTGCCGGCAGGGCCCCAGTGCCCCCGCGCCTCCACGCATTACGAAGGAATACCGCCTATGAAAGGGCAACGCGGCATCACCCTGATCGAACTGATGATCGTCGTCGCGATCATCGGCATCCTGGCGACCATCGCCATCCCGATGTACACCAACCACCAGGCCCGCGCCAAAACCGCGGCCGCCCTGCTGGAAATCTCCGCCCTCAAGACCCCGATGGACATCCGCCTGAACGACGGCAAGAACGTCCCCGACGTCGCCAGCCTCGGCGGCCAGGCCGCCACCGCCCACTGCGCCATCACCGCCACCGGCACCGCTGCCGACGGCACCGGCAGCATCGTCTGCACCCTGGCCGAAGCACCCGCCAACGTGCTCGGCAAAACCCTCACGCTCAGCCGCACCCAGGCCGGCTGGAGCTGCACCACCACGGTCGAGGAAGACCTCGCCCCGAATGGCTGCAAGGTGCAGTGAAAGTGAGGTGGAACAGAGGTTTGCGTAACGCACACGGCAGTGGTACGTTGCGCAACACGCCGGTGTAGCTCAGTCGGTAGAGCAGCGCACTCGTAACGCGAAGGTCGCAGGTTCGATTCCTGTCTCCGGCACCATTCAGTAGGTCTGATACAGCGCCCCACGCTGTTGGCCTTCTCCAAAAAAGCCCGCACTTTGCGGGCTTTTTTGTCTCCGTCCCTATCGTTTCCAGCTGATCAGGCCAGCTCCATCCTATGGCTGGGTTCGAGTTAGTGGTTAGCCATATTCCACTTACGGTTGCATAGCTTTTGAGATAGTGCTTATCTGATGCTTGGCTTTTGCCCAGTATTTACGGGCGGTTTTGCAAAATTTTTCAAGATAATGCTTTTGCCGCTCAGAGATAATTTTCAGATGGCCAGATTTACTCATCACGATCTCCAGTTGCTGAACCCGTCCTTCGACTCGCCTTTGGTAGACGTGCTGAGCGAGCTTGAATTCCTGCGCAGGCTGCGGCTTGAGGGGGACACTCCACCGCAGGTTTTCTTCCAGCTCAAGGCCCTGTTCCATACCCTGGAGAGCTTGGGGTCTGCCCGAATCGAGGGGAACCACACCACCCTGGCGGACTACATCGAGAGCAAGGTCGAAGGCAAAGCCGAGAGCACCGATCAGTTGCTGGAGATTGCCAACATCGAAAAGGCCATGGACTACATCGAAGAGGTAATGAAGCCCGGTGTAGATCTGACCGAGCATGCAATCCGCGAGCTGCATGCCATGACCGTGGTCGGATTGCGCCGTGAAGGGGACAAGACGCCTGGAGCCTATCGTGAAGGGCTGGTGAGGATTGCTCAGTCGGACCATCTCCCACCGGACCCTGTGCTGGTGCCTCAGTACATGCAGGAACTGGTCAACTTCATCAATCGTGAAGACTCACCCAAATACGCCTTGATGAAGGTCGCGCTGGCGCACCATCGCTTCGGCTGGATTCACCCGTTCGGCAATGGCAATGGCCGGGTGGTGAGGCTGCTCACCTATGCGCTGCTGATGAAGTACGGCTTCAATGTGAATGTGGGCGGCAGGGTGCTGAACCCCACGGCGGTGTTCTGCAATGATCGAGAGAATTACTACACCATGCTCGGGATGGCCGATACCGGCACGACGGCGGGGTTGGAGGCCTGGTGCATCTGCGTTCTGGAGGGCATTCGCGACGAACTGGAGAAGGTGGATTGGCTCACGGATTATGGCTATCTCACGAAAAGCATCCTGGCACCTGCGGTGAGCTTTGCGCGGGATCGGGAGTGGATCACCGAGGTAGAAGAGCTGATCCTGCACTGTGCGATAAGAGTGAAGGTCGTGAAGTCGGCTGATATTGCGCAGGCGTTGCCCAAGCTCTCATCGGGTCAGCGTACTTACCAGATCAAGAAGCTGGTGGAGCAGGGCATGCTTGTTCCGGTTAGCGCAGGTTCGAGGCAGTACACGCTGGGGTTTTCCAACAATTACCTGGTGCGTGGAGTTATCAAGGCGCTGAGGGAGCAGGGGTTCATTCCTGAGCCGCTTGATAAGCCGTGATGGGTAGCGAGCCAACGAATTGAACACTGCATCAGGCTGGGGGCGATTCCCAGACTTTTGGTCCAACGTTCATGTGAGGATCAATTTTCACGGAGTCATCGCACACCATTGTGGGCGCGGGCTTGAACTGCGAAGAATACGACGCGGCGTATGGCGCCGGCCTAGCCGGAAACCCTACTCCCGAAGAACACTGCCAAGTCATGTCTACCACGAGAACTAAAACCTCCTTTGATCTATGTAGTTGCGCAGTTGGCAGTGCTCGCAAGCGCTGTCGCTGGCTGCTGGCCGACTAGGGCTATGACGCGGAATCCTTGCAGCAACACTGCGGCCGCTATCGGATGCAGCCTGTGATTCCGTCGCGTGACATGAAGCGCAAACCGAAGCTGGGCTTACCGCGGCTGTTTGACAAGCTTAAGTATCGACAGCGGAACGCTATCGAACGGCTATTTGGTTGGCTCAAGGAGTACTGCATGTTGGCGAAAAGTGTCGCTGCGATGGTCATACTGGCTTGCTGGCAGCGGTATCTAAGACATTACTTTTTGTACCGTGCCTAGCAGCTGGGCACCCAGCTTAGTGAACTGCAAGATCAGGTGAACCGGGGTGAATTGTGCAGCTTCCTGAACATCCAGCCCCTTTCCTAATGCATGGCCAGCCGCTCTGTCCGCTGCGCTCCAGTAGATGTCAATGCCTGAAATCCCTGTAACCTGATGGCTAACCGGCTAATCCGAGGGCACGGATTTTCCGAAGCCGTGCTCATCGATCACTCCTTGTACTCTCCAAACTATCAAAGACTTTCGTTAGAAAGTCTTTGCAACCGGATCGCAGATCCGTGAATCTGCGGGCTCCGCACGCCAGGCGCCAAGCGGTGCAATGGATGGCTGCTATTATCACGTAAGAGGGATGTATGGCGAACAAAACTTGCTTTGTAATCATGCCAATCGGTGACCAGGTCATCGACGGAACGACACTAAGTCAGTCCGAGCTGAAAAATAAGTATGATGATTTGATCAAGGAGGCATTGCTGAGGGCTAGGCCAAGCCTTGAAGTCGTCAGGGCCGATGATGTTGCGCTGCCTGGAACCATGACGACTGATATCGTCACTAGGATTATGCATTCTGACTACGTGGTAGCGGACGTGACTTACCCCAATCCGAACGTATTCTATGAGCTGGGGCTGAGACACGCTTGCAAGCCAGGGACGATTATCATCAAGGACTCCGCCGGCCCTCGTGTGCCGTTCGACATCGCGCATCTTCGTTACGTCGAATATGAAAACACACCGACAGGCCTAAAAACCCTATCAGTGCAGCTGGCCAACCTTTTCGAGCATTTCGATAGAGATCCAGGGCGGCCTGACAACCACCTGCTGGAGCTTGCGAAGCTGACTAATTATGAATTTCCCGATTACAAAAAGTCAGACGACATGCCTCCTGAGGTCAGTGCGATGATGGGATTAATCCAAGCACCAGATCTCATGTCAATGATATTGCAGCAGCAAAACGGAGAAGAGGTTGATGAAGGCGCGCTGATGCAAGCCCTATTCTCTAATCCTCACGTACTGCAGCCGTTCTTGACTGCCATGGTGAAATCAGGGGATATCTCATTCTCCGGAAACAGCAAAAATAAGAAATGACTACGTTCTGAGGATGGTATTGACGCTGGCCGCTAACTCACGTATGCCTCGCACTAATGTATGAGATTTCGAGTGGCGCGCTACTAGCGAGCCGCTCTAACTGTTCACGATGGGCGAGGAGTACCGATCAAGCGGCCGGGCGTTCAGGTGGTTTTTTATTTAGGGGTACGTCAGATGGCAGTGCATTGGGTTACTCCTTGTTCTATTGAACTGTAGGGGTTGGTATTCATTTCCTGTCTCCGCACGTCCGCACAGTTACCAATGATCATGTTGTCTGTTTGCGAAGTCCCAGACTTCCTCTAAGTGCGTGCATTTGTTTCTAGCTATCTCGCCTGGCCTCGTAGCTAGCTAGATGGAGCTAACCTGCACACACCTTGCCGTGACATGGCTGCTGTATGCAGGAGACCATCTGGTCTGCCGGGTTATCTTTTCCTCGGTTCGCCAATCTGCGTACAGCTGCCACCCTCACCACTCAGAACACTATCCATAGCGAGCACGCCACCATCATGGCGACAGTACGTGGGACACTTCCGGTGTGCCGGTTCCTTTCGCCCCGGTCGGTCAACCCACGTACCGTCGCCTCCTAACACCTTTGCGCAAGCCATTTCCTACGCTCTTTCAAGCCATTTCCTAGCCCCAAGAAGCTTGCCCCAGAAAGCCCCAGAGAATAAATTCCCCTCCAGTCGCGGCAAATTCCGCGACCGGGTTTGGCGACCCGGGTAAACTTGGCGCAGCAGCGCCCCACACGATTGCAGGCGCTTTTTTTGTGCCTGCAGCCTCGTGCCATGGTGGCTGTGCGCGGGAGACTTTCGGGTCTGCCGGGTTCCAAGTTCCCGGTTCGCCAACCTGCGTACAGCTGCCACCCATTGTTTGGCGACAGTGCGTGGTGGTTCCAACCTAACTTGGAGTCTCATGCATGACTTTCACACGTCTGTACAGGATCCTCGCATCCGCTCTCCGCCGCTCATCCCCGCGGCCACCCCATCCCCAACCTTCTACCCAATCGACAGCCAGTCCCTCGCCACCCGTGAGGTGCCCCATGACTGACCACGAGCGCCTGTCCACCATCCAAAGCTACGCCTGGACCCTCGAACTGCTAGGCGAAGCCCTGGTCCAGCACGACGAAATGCTGGAATGCGAACACAACCCGCAACTGAGCTTCCGCAACACGGCGGGGATCCATCAGGCAATCCGGATCATCAGCCGGTTGGCTAGCGAGCAGGTCGGCAAGCTGGAGGCGATGAGAGAAGAGGGGACATAAACGGCTGATGCTACGCATCACAGGGGCCGCTTTGCGGCCCTCTCGCGTGGCCTCTATCGGCTGGGCCTGTCAAAACCACCCACCCCGCGAAAGCTCCTGCTCACAGCTGCGATACTGTGCCCCAAACACCTCCGCCCGTGCCTGAACCTTCTGCGAGACGTTCAGCAACCACGGCTTGGCGTCATAGCTGCGGTTGCGGTAGCCGCCCCAGCCTTCGTGGTAATTCAGGTACTGGCCGTAGGCGTCCCACTTGGACACGCCATTCACCCGCTGGCTCTTCTGCATGTACCAGCCCATGAAGTCGACGGCGTCGGCGAAGTCGTCGCGGCTGGCGCCCCAGCCGCCGGCTTCGCGCTTGTAGTCGGCCCAGGTCTCGTCCTTGGCCTGGGCGTAGCCGTAGGCGGTGCTGACCCGGCCCCAGGGGATGATGCCGAGGAAGTAATAGCGCGGCGGCAGGGCGTCGTGCTTGAACGAGGACTCCTGGTACATCATCGCCATCGGCACCTGCACCGGCGCACCCCAGCGTGCCTGCATCTTCAGCGCCGCCTCGTGCCATTTCGGCTTCTCGCGGAAGATCTCGCAGAGATTGTCGGGGTTGGCGGGGGGCTTGGTGGCACAGCCGGCAAGCGCCAGGAGCAGGGCTGGCATCGAGAGCCGAAGCATGGAGGGGGTTCCTTTTTGCAGACGTCGGGATCGCAGGTCGCGGGCGCTTTATACAGGCTTTGCAGGCGCATATGAATCAGCGGCCGGTCGCGCGATCCCAGGCTGCGGCCAGTGCGGCCGTCGCCCATGCCTCGACGGTCAGGCTTATCGGGTTTATATTTCCAAAATATTTTTATTTTTCGTAAACCGAGGGAGTCAGCCAATGATCGGCGAGCGGCTCAAACGTGCCCGCGCTGCTGCTGGCCTGTCGATGCAGGCGCTAGGCGATCTGGTGGGCGTGAGCGCCAACATGATCAAAAAGTACGAACATGACCAGAGCATGCCCAGCTCCGGCGTGCTCGTGCGTTTGTGCAAGGCGCTGTCGGTGCGCGCCGAGTATTTCTTCCGCCCGGCCAAGGTCGAGTTGGCGGGGGTCGAGTACCGCAAGCGTTGCAGCACCCCCAAGGCAATCCTGAAACGCATCGAGGCCGATGTACTGGATCAGGCGGAGCGCTGGCAAGAGCTGATCAACCTGTGGCCGGCCTATCCCGTGCAGTCGTTCAGCGTGCCAGTAGGCCTGCCTGATGAGGTTGCCTCGCTGCAGGCGGTCGATAGCCTGGCCGACCAGGTGCGGCAGCTGTGGGGTCTCGGTTCGAGCCCCATCCCAGACTTGATCGACGTGCTGGAGACACACGGGATTCTGGTGATCATCACCCAGGTCGATGCCCAGGCGAAATTCGACGGTTTGCAGGCCAGCGTGGCGGGGCAGCCGGTCATTGTGGTGTCGGCGGACTGGCCGGGCGATCGTCAGCGCTTCACCCTGGCCCACGAGCTTGGCCACCTGTTGATGCAAGGTCGGTTGGCCGAAGCGCTGGATGAGGAAAAGGCCTGTAACCGTTTTGCCTCGGCATTGCTGGTGCCCGCCAGCGCCATGCGGCAGCATCTGGGCGATACCCGCCACATGCTGGAGGTTCGCGAGTTGTACCTGCTCAAGGCCGAATATGGCCTCAGCATGCAGGGTTGCCTGTATCGCGCTGGGGACCTGGAGATCATCCCGCACGCCGTGCGTGAGCGGTTGTTCCTGGTTTTCGCCAAACAGGGCTGGCGCAAACAGGAGCCTGGTGCGGCGTACCGGCCAGAAACCACGCGGCTGTTCCAGCAACTGGTCTACCGCGCGCTGGGGGAGGGGATTGTCGGCGAGTCCAAGGCGGCGGAGCTGCTGGGCATGACGGTCTACCAGTTCCACCAGGCGCGCAAACTGGAGTTACTGGATGCAGCTACTCATCAGTGATGCCAACATCCTGATCGACCTTGAAGAGGGCGAGCTACTGGCTCAACTCTTCACGCTGCCTTACCAGTTCACAGTGCCGGACATCCTCTATTTCGATGAGCTCGAAGCGCAGCATGCCCATCTGTTGCACATGGGGCTTGAGCTGGCTGAGCTGAGCCCATCCACCCTGCTGTATGCCATGGAACTGATAGGCCGAGTCAGCGGGCCTGGCCGCAACGACTGCTTCGCGTTGGCGCTGGCAAGGCAGGAAAAGTGTCCGCTGTTATCCGGGGACGAAGCGCTGCGCAAAGCGGCCGTGCAGGAAGCAGTCGAGGTGAAAGGCACGCTCTGGGTGGTCGAGGAGCTTGTTCGAAACGCTGTCATCACTGTCGATCAGGCCCATGAGGCTTATCGTCGGATGCGGGCGAATGCACGACGGCTGCCTTGGTCGATTGCCCATCAGCGGCTGGATGACTTTTATCGTTAGAGGCGGGTTTACGAGGCCGGGGTTGTCTTCTGGATAACGGTTGCGCAGAGTCTGCCTACCTTGCCAGGAGACGCCCATGCCGCAAGCCATTTTCGCCGCCGCCCAGTGCACCATTCGCGATGGCGATATCACCGCCAACCTGCCCTTGCACCTGGCGTTCATGCGCCAGGCCCATGAGCACGGCGTAACGCTGCTGCTCTTCCCCGAGCTGTCCCTCACCGGCTACGCACTCAAGACGGCCAGTGCCCTGGCCCAGGGCCTGGACACGCCACTGCTGGCGCCGCTGCGCCAATTCGCCCAAGCGGCGGGCATGACCACAGTGGTCGGCATGCCGCTCAAGGTGCCGGGCCAGGACAAGCCCCGCATCGCGGCGTGCATCCTCCATCCGGATGGTTCGATTACCGCCTATACCAAGCAACATCTGCATACCGGCGAAGACGTGTTCTTCGGCGCGGGGAGCGGGGGCGAGCTGCTGTCTGTCGCCGGCGTGCCCGTGGCCTTGTCGGTGTGCGCCGATTTCACCCATCCCGAACATGCCGCTCATGCGGCGCAGCGTGGTGCGCAGGTATATGCGACCGGCGTGCTCATTGGCGAAACGGGTTATCCAGCGGATAGCGCCTTGTTGCAGAGTTATGCACAGCGTCATGCCATGGCGGTGCTAATGGCCAACCATGGCGGCATTACTGGAGGCTGGGCTGCGGCTGGGCGTAGCGTGTTCTGGGATGAGCAGGGGCGGTGTGTCGCGGCTGCTTCAGGTGCTGGCAATCGGCTGTTGGTTGTTTCAGGACGGGGAGGGGAGTGGACGGGGCGCGAGATCTCTATGGCGATGGATGCCGCTGAATTGGCCTGAAGGCAGGGCGATCCTGTTAAGTGTTTTTTTGAGCTGTAAGTGCCGATGGTTTACAGCTAAAAAACAGGTTTACAGGTACATATCGTGCGCTGATATCGATCCGGGTTCAGTGGCTTGAGCCACTCCCTCAATCGCTCGGCCGCCCTGCGTCTGTACCGCGAGCCAATGCTGCCTGCGGGTAAGGGGCCGGTTAGATTAACGACGGGCGTGGCAGAGGCCCATTACTCGTTGAACTCTGGGGTCGTATCTGGCCGCAAGGAGTGCGTTCGCAAAGCATCAGCCTCGAACCACACCGGCCACGAACTGCGATGTCGGTCCTGCACCTGCACACAGGGGATCAACCGCTCGCGCAACACCTCGGCCCGCCCCACACTCACCGCCAGCCGGTACTTGGCGCTGTGCACGCACTCGCGGTCGCCAAACTCGCAGCGGTCCAGGTTCGTCCCGCCGCAGGGCCCGTTCGCCAGCCCTTTGGGGCAGGTCTCGGGGCAGATGTACAGGGTGTCCTCCAGGCGGCAACTGCCGCAGGTATCGCAGCCCACCATCGGCCGTTTGATGCGCCGTTCCAGCTGGTGCAGCCATTGCGCTGCCGTCGGGTTGCGCCATAGCGGCCGGGTCACGGCCCAACCAAAGGCTTTGCTCAGAGGCGTGGTGCGGCTGAACAGTTGATGGTGCATCGCTGTCAGCAGGTGGTAACGGGCTTTCTCTTTTTTCGACGCGGTGATCTGCCGTTGCCCGAGGCGCCAGGCGTGCCCGGGCGGGTGGAAGGTGACGGCGGGCAGGCCAGGCTCCTGCCAGGCCGCATGCCAGGCGGGCTTCCAATCCTGGAGCGTCGTGAACAGCGGTTGCAGTTCGTTGATTGCCTGCTCCAGCGCTTCGAACTGGGCGACATCATGAATGCCCGACAGGTGCACGCCGGCATAGCCCATCAACTTCAGGCCGACCACTTGCAAGGCCAGGCGCTGGTTGGCGCGGTCCTTGGCGTACTGCTTGGACACCGCGGTTTCTGCCGCCAACACTGCGCGCATCGACGGCGTAACGGTCACACCGGCGACGTGCTCGAGCATGCCGGCGCGGCCTTCGGTCAGCGCCATGATGCAGGTCATCAGCGGTTTCGGCCGGGGCTGACGCTGCATCCAGTCGTAGGCTTCCTGGTGTTTTTCGATGTCGAAACCCAGCTGCAGGATGAACAGGTCGGCCCCCGCGGCCAGTTTCTTCTCGGCCTTGAAATACTGCGCGCCGCCTTCGGCTTCCTGGTACTTGAACGGGTTGAGTGCGGCGGCCAACAGCCAGTGCGGGCGGGCCTGGCGCACGATCTGCAGCGCGGCGACGGATTCGAGGTAGCGCACCGGGCGCTGGCCTGGGGTGTGGCCGGGCAGGCGGTCGCCGGTGAGCACCAGCAACTGGTCCAGGCCGGCGGCGTCCATGCGTTGCAGCTGGGCGAGCAGGTCGCGGCGTTCGCGGTCCTTGCCCGAGAAGTGCAGCAGGGCGGGGACGGGTTCGGCCAGGCTGGCGAAGGCGTCCAGCGGCGACATGTCCAGGGCGCTGCCGACGCGGTCGCCGATGGCCACGGTCAGGGGCCAGCCGCACAGCTGGGTGCGGGCCATGAGGGTGTCCAGCGTGGCGAAACGCTCGGCGGAAGGCTTGGGGACGAACTCGAGGATGCAGGCGAAGGCGTTGGCGTCCAGGGTCGTTTTCAGCAGGCTCATGGTGTGCGGGCTACCGGGTTTGGGCAGGGTGGCAGTGTGAAGCAGATTGGTGCGCGGGGCATGTCTGGTTGCGCGGGGGAGTGTGTTGTTTGAGACATTCGGGGTTGATCCCAATGGCCTCATCGCCGGCAAGCCGGCTCCCACAGGGGCCTCGCAGACCTTGTGGGAGCTGGCTTGCCAGCGATAGGGCCATCAAGGCATGACCTGGCATAGGATCATGAGCAAATCTTGATTTCATCTCAAATTTTATGAGTTTGTCTCACTTCTTCAGCCCCAGCAAAATGCCCTCATTCAATTTCAAGCATCTAGGGACACGAACATGGCACTGGCACACAACCTGGGCTCTTCCTGCATCGGCCGCGACCCTGAGCTCAAGCAAGCCCAGGCGGCGTTCTGCAAGGGCGAGCTGGACGAGGCCGGTCTGCGTGCCGTGGCCCGTGGCCTGCGCGCCGCGCATTGGCAGGCGCAGAAGGCCGCCGGCATCGAGCTGCTGCCGGTCGGCGACTTTGCCTGGCATGACCAAGTGCTGACCCACTCGCTGACCTTCGGCGTGATAAACGCCAAGGACGGTGCCAAGCCGACGCTGCAAACCCTGTTCGCCGTAGCCCAGGATGCGACCCAGTGGTTCGACACCAACGAGCACTACCTGGCCCCCGAATTCACCGCCGACCAGCAATTCGCCCTGAACTGGGAGCAGTTGTTCGAGGAGGTCGAAGAAGCCAAGGCCCTGGGCCATGCGGTCAAGCCGGTGCTGATCGGCCCGCTGACCTACCTGTGGCTGGGCAAGGCCAAGGGCGAGCAATTCGACAAGCTGGACCTGCTCGACCGCCTGCTGCCGATCTACGACCAGGTCTTGAACCGCCTGGCGGCACAGGGTGCGGAATGGGTGCAGATCGACGAGCCAATCCTGGCCCTGGAGTTGCCGCAGGACTGGAAGAACGCCTACGAGCGAACCTACAACATCCTCCAGCGCGCCCCGCTGAAAAAGCTGATCGCCACCTACTTCGGTGGCCTGGACGCCAACCTCGGCCTGGCCGCCAACCTGCCGGTCGATGGCCTGCACGTCGACCTGGTGCGCGCCCCGGAGCAGCTCCCGGCTCTCCTCGACCGCCTGCCGGCCTACAAGGTGCTGTCGCTGGGCGTGGTCGACGGCCATCAGGCTGGGCAAGGCGAGCTGGAGCAGGCGCTGGATGTGCTGCGCCATGCCCACGAGCGTCTGGGTGATCGGCTGTGGGTCGCGCCGTCGTGTTCGTTGCTGCACAGCCCGGTGGAACACGATGATGAACTGAACAGTGGGCTGGCTTTCGCCGTGCAGAAGTGCCAGGACGTGGCCATGCTGGCCAAAGCCCTTGACCAGCTCGAAGCCACCCGGCTGTGCGCTGCGTAGCAGCCCCGCGATCATTCAGGCAACATCGCAGGTTCCATTGCGACCAGAACGGCCTGCCATGAAGCCCACCCACCTGACCCTGATCTGCCACGCCCGCACCGAAGCGCAGCGGGTAGGGCGCTTTGCCCTGGATGACGAGCCCCTGCTTGAAACACCAGGGCCGCTGGGTGAGTTATCCACAGCCGCCCGCTACCTGAGTGCCCCTGAGCTACGCGCCCGGCAGACTGCCGAGGGCCTGGCCGTGACGGTTGATGAAGGCTTGCGCGACTGCGACCTGGGCAGTTGGAAAGGCATGCCGCTCAAGCAACTGGACGAGCAGGCGCTGCAGTTGTGGCTCAGCGACCCGCAGGCGGCACCCCATGGTGGCGAATCAATCGCTGCGCTGTGCCAGCGCGTCGCCCAGTGGATGGACAGTGCCCTGGCCGAGGGTGAGTGGATCGCCATCACCCATCCCTTTGTCATCCGCGCCGCGATGTTGCATGCGCTGGGGGCGTCGCTGGAGTCCTTTCAGCGCATTGATGTACCGCCTTTGGCCCGTGTGCGCTTCAGCCACTACGGCCAGTGGCGGCTACAGCTGAGTTGACGGTATTAACGCTGGGGCCGCTTCGCGCCCCTTTCGCCGGCAAGCCGGCTCCCACATTCAATCCCTGTGGGAGCTGGCTTGCCAGCGAAAGGGCTGCGAAGCGGCCCCAGCGAACTCGAATTGAGCGAAGTTACAGACCCTACCGCCGCACCAACGCCGGCACCACGCGGATATAAATCAGTTCACTGACCAACTCCACCAGCGTCTGGGTAATCACCGCCGCCGCCGCCAGCGCACGGATCGGCTCCGGCAGCGCCAACGCCAACGGCAACACCACCAGCGAATTACGCGTGGCGGCACTGAAGGTCACCGCCCGCGCCTCACCTGTGGATAACCGCAGCAGCCGCGCCGCCGCCCACCCCAGCACCGGTGCCAGCAATGCAAAGCCGACATACACCGGCAGCACCGGCAGCAACTCATCCAACCGCCCGACCACCACGCCAATCTGCGAACCGATCACCGCGATCAGCACCAACGCCATGGCCGGCACCGGCATCCACGCCCAGGCGTCGTTCCAGCGCGCAATCAGCGGCGAGCGCCGGGCCCCGCTGCTGGTGGCCACGGCCAGCAACAGCGGCAGCACGATCAGCAGCACGAAGGCCTCCACGAACGGCGCCACCGAGATATCCACCTGCTGGGCGCCACCGAGCATCAGCGCCAGATACAGCGGCAACAGTGCCAGTTGCACCAGCAACAGCACCGGCGTGGCGGCCAGGGTCAGGCGCGACTCGCCCTTGCCCAGGTGGGTGAACACCACCACGTAGTCGATGCAGGGTGTCAGCAGCACCAGCAGGGCGCCGACCAGCACGGCAGGGTGGTCAACCAAGCCACGGGTACCGGCCCACACCAGCAGCGGCACCAGCACGAAGTTGGCCAGCAGCAGCGCGCCCATGAAGCGCCGGTTGCCAAGCCCGGCGCGTAGGTCGAGAAAGGGAATCTGCAGGAACATCGCATACATCAGCACGGCGATTGCCGGGGTCACCAGCAGCTCCAGGGGCCGAGCCGCCGCAGGCGCCAGCAGGCCGACGGCGGCGGCCAGCACCACGGCGATGAAATAAACGGGGATCTGCTGGCGTTCGAGTTGCTCTCTGTCCACGGGCGTCCTGGCATTTGCGACTGAATTACGGGATGGGGCAGGGTACTATCTGGCGCAAACCATAGGGAGTGATTCGATGCGAATTCTAGTGGTGGGTGCGAGCAAGGGATTGGGCAAGGCACTGGTCGAGGGCCTGGGCCAGGCGGGCGATACGCTGATCGGTGTGTCGCGTACCCGGCCTGAAGCGCTGCCGGCGGCGGTACGCTGGATCGAGGCCGACCTCGGCCAGCCGCGCCAGGCTGCTGCGGCGATCCACGAGGCGGTCGCCGGGGAGGGGCTGGACGTATTGGTGTACAACGTCGGGATCTGGGAAACGCGGGCGTTCGAGGACGGCTACAGCTTCCTCGACGATGACGATGGGCAGATCGAACGCATGGTCGCCACCAACCTCACGGCGCCGTTGCTGTTGATCAAACGTTTGTTGCCGGTGCTGCTCAACAGCGCGCGGCCACGGATCATCCTCACGGGGTCGACCTCGGCGCTGCCGGGGAGCGGGCGGCCAGAGGTCACCTTCGGTGCCAGCAAGTTCGGCTTGCGCGGCATTGCCGAAACCTTGCGCGAAGGGTTCCGCGAGCAGGGGTTGGGGGTGAGTTGCCTGAACCTGGGCTACCTCAATACCGAGGACGGGCTGGATGTGCCGTTGGCCCAGGCCGAGCAGCGCGGTGAAGGTTCGCTGATCCCGCTGCACGATGTGGTGCAGGTGTGCCGGATGATGTTGAGCCTGTCCGCTGCCAGCTATGTGCGTGACATCACCTTGCCGGCGCTGCGCGATGAGCGGTTCTGAGCTGGCCTGCATCGGCGAACTGCGGCGGCACAGGGGTGGCGCATAGCTTGAGATTATGCGGTCTGGAGGAAGGTTCCTCCTGTGCCGGCCTCATCGCTGGCAAGCCAGCTCCCACAGTGATTGCGCGACTTTCACGGTCAACGTGGTACCTGTGGGAGCCGGCTTGCCGGCGATGAGGCCCTCGGGCTTACCGCTCGATCGCCAACGCCACACCCTGCCCACCACCGATACACAGGGTGGCCAGGCCTTTCTTGGCATCGCGCTTGATCATTTCATGCAGCAAGGTCACCAGCACCCGGCAGCCCGACGCACCAATCGGGTGGCCCAGGGCAATGGCGCCGCCGTTGACGTTGACCTTGGTCGCATCCCACTCCAGCTGCTTGCCCACCGCCAGCGCCTGGGCGGCAAAGGCTTCGTTGGCCTCGATCAGGTCCAGCTCGCCCAGCTGCCAGCCGGCCTTGGCCAGGCAACGCTGGGTGGCCGACACCGGGCCGATGCCCATGATCGCCGGGTCCACGCCGGCACTGGCGTAGGCGGCAATCTTGGCCAGCACCGGCAGGCCCAGGGCCTTGGCTTTGCTGGCGCTCATCAGCAGCACCGCGGCGGCGCCGTCGTTGAGGCTGGAGGCGTTGCCGGCGGTGACACTGCCGTCTTTCTTGAACGCGGCGCGCAGCTTGCCGAGGGACTCGGCGGTAGTGCCGGCGCGGGGTTGCTCGTCGGTGTCGAACACCAGCGGCTCGCCTTTTTTCTGCGGGATCTGGATCGGGGTGATCTCATCCTTGAAGCGCCCGGCCTCGATGGCGGCCACGGCCTTGCGCTGCGACTCGGCGGCGAAGGCGTCCTGCTGCTCGCGGGTGAGGCCGTACTTGTCCACCAGGTTCTCGGCGGTGATGCCCATGTGGTAGTCGTTGAAGGCATCCCACAGGCCGTCGCTGATCATGCTGTCGACCAACTGGCCATGGCCCATGCGTTGGCCGGTGCGGGCCGAGGGCAGCACGTAGGGCGCCAGGCTCATGTTCTCCTGGCCGCCGGCGATAACGACTTCAGCGTCGCCGCAGCGGATGGCCTGGGCGGCCAGGTGCAGGGCCTTGAGGCCCGAGCCGCAGACTTTGTTCAGGGTCAGTGCCGGCACTTCATAGGGCAGGCCAGCCTTGACCGCGGCCTGGCGGGCGGGGTTCTGCCCGGCGCCGGCGGTGAGCACCTGGCCGAGGATCACTTCGTCGACCTGGGCCGGGTCCAGCTGGGTCTGGGCCAACAACTGGCGGATCACCGCAGCGCCCAGTTCGACGGCGGACAGGTTGGCCAGCGCCCCCTGGAAACTGCCGATGGCAGTGCGGGTGGCGGCGACGATGACGACTTCGTTCATTGTTGTTCTCCGGGGTACGCTCATGATCGCCACAGCATCCCTGCCGGGTGCTGATTTGGGAAGTTTGTTTTTCTTTGCCATTGATCCGAAATTCAAATGAATAAACGGCGGCGGGCCACGCCTGCGCGGCGCCGCAACTAAGCTTGGCGTCAGCTTCGGGGGGAGCGTTTACCAACCACCAGAGCGGAGCCTTTTGCCATGCGCTACTCAGTGATTGCCATCACCCTGCTGCTCGCCAGCGCCAACACCTTTGCCAAGACCGAATGCACCACGGCCGACCGCAGCACCTGGCAGGATGCCGACAAGTTCCAGGCCCAGCTCAAGGAGCAGGGCTACAAGATCAACAAATTCCAGATCACCAAGGGCAACTGCTACGAGATCTACGGCTTCGACAAGGACGGGCGCAAGGTCGAGATCTACCACGACCCGGTCACCGGCAAGGCGGTCAAGAGCGAGGTGCATGAGTGATCGCCAGCGTGCGCCTGTGGGACCCGTTGCTGAGGTTGTGCCACTGGTCCCTGGCGCTGGTGTTCTTTGCCGATTACTTCTTCAACGAGGCCGGTGACGACTGGCACCAGTGGCTGGGCTACTACGCCGGTGCCTGCCTGGTGTTGCGCATTGGCTGGGGGTTTGTCGGGCCGCGCAGTGCGCGCTGGAAGGACTTCTGGCCCACGCGGGCGCGGTTGAAGGCGCATGCGCTGGCGCTTTGGCGCGGCGAGCGCTTTCATCGCATGGGGCATACGCCGATAGGCGCGCTGGTGATGGTGCTGATGATGACCGGCATCGCCAGCCTGGGCGTGACCGGCTGGATGATGCTGGAGGTGGATGCCCTGTGGGGCGCCGAATGGCTGGAGACGCTGCACAGTTGGCTGGCCGACGCGGTGCTGGCGCTGGTGGGCGTGCACCTGCTGGCGGCGCTGGTGGAGAGTGTGCGCTTGCGGGAGAACCTGCCGTTGTCGATGGTGACCGGGCGGCGACGGTCTTCCGACGAGTCGTGAAAGAGGGGCCGCTTTGCGGCCCAATCGCCGGCAAGCCGGCTCCCACAGGGAATCACTCGGGCATGTGGGAGCCGGCTTGCCGGCGATTGGGCTGCAAAGCAGCCCCTAAGGTTGCATCTACACCGCCGGGCACTGGTTGGTCACGCAGTGAATCCCACCCCCTCCCGCCGCAATCGCATCGATATCCAGCTGCACCACCGTGCGCCCCGGATACAACTGCACCAGCAACGCCCGGGCCTTCTCATCGGCACTGCGATCACCAAACTGCGGCGCAATCACCGCGCCATTGATCACGAAGTAGTTGATGTACCCCGCGGCAAAGTCCGGGTTGCCCTTGCTGAACTTGTTGCTGCGCGGTTTCAACGGCGGCGACATCGTGTGCACCTGCAACTTGCGCCCATCGGCGTCGGTGGCGTTCTGCAGAATCTCCAGGTGTTTGCGGGTCACCGCGTTGTCGTAGGAATCCGGGTCGTTGTCCAGGTTCGCCACCACCACGCCGGGCGCCGCGAAGCGCGCATAGAAGTCCACGTGGGCATCGGTGATGTCCTTGCCCTTGATGCCCGGCAGCCAGATGATCTTGCGCAGCCCCAGGCGCGCCTTCAGCTCCTCTTCGACCTCGGCTTTGCTCCAGTCGGGGTTGCGGTTGCGGTTGATCCAGCTGCTCTCGGTCATGATCCCGGTGCCGTGGCCGTCCACCTCGATGCCGCCGCCTTCGCCCACCAGCTCGCTGCGCTGGTACTGGGCGCCGGCCAGCTTGGCCACGCGCGCCGCCAGCTTGGCGTCGTAGCGGTGCTGCTGCTTGCCGCCCCAACCGTTGAAGTTGAAGTCCACCGCGCCCAGCGCGCCATCGTCGTCCAGCACCAGGTTGGCGCCGATGTCGCGCATCCAGATGTCGTCCAGCTCGGTTTCGACATAGGTGATGTTGTGGCTGCCGCACTCTTGCTCGGCGATATCGCGCTCGCTGGCGCGGCAGAACACCGTCACCGGCTGGTAGGCGGCGATGGCCCGGGCGATACGGCCCAGCGCGGCCTGCACGTCTTCGGTGAAGTCTTCCCAGATGGCGTCCTGGGCGCCGAAGGCGATGTAGGCGCACTGCTGTTTTTCACCCTCGTCGGGCATGAACCAGCGGCCGGCCTCGGCGGCGCGGGCGCTGCCCAGGGGCAGGCCGAAGCTGGCGGCGGCGCTGACGCCTGCGACCACGCTGAGCTGTTGAAGGAAGGTGCGGCGAGTGGGCATGGGGTCAGTCCTGTGCAGTCTTGAAACGGGTCCAGACACGCATGCGCGCACGCATGTCGGCCTGGGGGATGTCCTTGCCGGGGATCAGCCGGGCGTAGGCGGCTTCGTCCAGATAGATATCGGGGTTGTCGCGCAGCCGGGCGTCCACCAGTGGGCGCGCCTTGGCGCTGGAGGTGGGGTAGCCGGTGGTGCTGCTGATCGCGGCCATGTTTTCCGGGCGCATGACGAAGTTGATGAAACGATAGGCGTACTCGGGGTGTTTGGCGTCGGCAGGGATGGCCATGGTGTCCATCCACACCGTGGTGCCTTCGCGGGGCACGCGGTACTGGAAGTCGATGGCCTTGCCGGCGGCTTCGGCGGTGCGCTGGGCCTGGATCACGTCGCCGCTGTAGCCCAGTGACAGGCAGATGTTCTGGTTGACCAGCTCGGTCACCGGTTGCGACTGCAGCTTCTTCACATAGGGGCGGATGCCCTTGAGCAGTTCGCTGGCGGCGGCCAGGTCTTCGCGTTTGGCGCTGCGCGGTTCGCGGCCCAGGTAGTGCAGCACCACGGCCAGCACTTCGTCGGGCGAGTCGATCATCGAGATGCCGCAGTCGGCGAACTTGGCCGCCAGCTCCGGCTTGAACAGCAGGTCGAGGCTGTTCAGCGGGGCGTCGGGCATGCGCTCGCGGATCTTCTTCGCATCCATGGTCAGGCCGATGGTGCCCCAGGTGTAGGGCACGGTGGCCTGGCTGGCCTTGGGGTACTGGTCGTGCAGCTTGCGCAGGCTGGGGTCGATGTCGTCCAGCGCGGTCAGCTGGCTGCGGTCCAGCTTCTGCAGGCTGCCGGCGCGCATCAGCCGCTCGGCCACGGTGTCGCCGGGGAACACCAGGTCGTAGCCGCTGCGCCCGGACATCAGCTTGGCCTCCAGCACCTCGCTGCCGTCCATGACGTCGTAGATCACCGGGATACCGGTTTCGGCGGTGAAGCGCTTGAGCGTGTCTTCGGCGAAATAGTCGGCCCAGTTGTACAGGCGCAAGGCGTCCTGCTCGGCCTGGGCGATACCGGCGCAGGCCAGCAGCGCGGCGATGGCCAGCAGTTGTGATGGACGGCGTGGCATGGTCAGGCCCTCTCGGTGTGTGGTGTGCGGCCGTCGAGGGTCATCAACGGCGCGTACAGGTCGGGGCGGCGGTCGCGGTACACGCCCCAGCTCAGGCGGTCCTCGCGCATCTGCGCCAGGTCCAGGTCGTGTAGCCACACGCCACTGCTGGCGCGGTCGGCTTCGGCGAGCAGGGCGCCCTTGTGGTCGCAGATGAACGACGAGCCGTAGAAGCGCATCGACAGGCTGCTGTCACTTTTTGCCACTTCCTCGCCGACCCGGTTGGCGGCCACCACCGGCAGCAGGTTGGCGGCGGCGTGGCCGCGCATGGCGATTTGCCAATGATCGCGCGAATCGAGCCCGGCGGCGCCTGGCTCGGAGCCGATGGCAGTGGGGAACAGCAGCACTTCGGCGCCCATCAGCGCCAGGCAGCGGGCGGTCTCGGGGAACCACTGGTCCCAGCAGATGCCGATGCCCAGGCGGCCGAAGGCGGTGTCCCAGACCTTGAAGCCGGTGTCGCCGGGGCTGAAGTACTCCTTCTCCTGGTAACCGATGGCGTTGGGGATATGGCTCTTGCGGTACACCCCCAGCAGCGTGCCGTCGGCGTCGGCCACGGTCAGCGAGTTGAAGAAGGCGTTGCCGGCGCGCTCGTACCAGCTCAGCGGCAGCACCACGCCCAGCTCCTTGGCCAGGGCGGCGAAGCGGCGCAGCAGCGGGCTGTCGTGGTAGTCCTCGGCCAGGGCCTGGTGGCTGTGGCACTGCTCGATGCAGAAGTACGGCGTGGCGAACAGCTCCTGCAACAGGATCACCTGGGCGCCATCGGCGGCGGCCTGGCGCACCAGTTGCTCGGCACGGTCGAGGTTGCCGGGCACATCCCAGCTGCAGGCCATCTGGGTGGTGGCGATGCGCAGGGTGCTCATGGGCGTGCTCCTTGCAGCGGCCAGGCCGGCTGCTGCTGGGTGATGCAGTGGATGCCGCCGCCGCCGTGGGCGATATGGTCGATGCGCACCGGCACCACTTCGCGGCCGGGGAAGGCGTGGGCGAGCTGATTGGCGGCGGCCTGGTCGGCGTCGATGCCGTAGGCCGGCATGATCACCGCGCCATTGGCCAGGTAGAAGTTGGTGTAGGAGGCGCAGAACACCTCGGCGTCGGTGTCCACGGCCGCGGTGGCCTCGTACAGGTCGAGCAGCTCGAACTTACGGCCCTGGGCGTCGCTGGCCAGCTCCAGCGCACGGCGGTTCTCGCGGACCACCTCGGCGTACACCGAATCCTTGTCATGGGTGGCATCCACCAGCAGCACGCCGGGGCGGGCGAAGGCGCACACGCCGTCGACATGGCCGTCGGTCATGTCACCGGTCACGTACTGCGGGTCGCCCGGCAGCCAGATGGTCTTGCGGATGCCCAGCAGGCGGGCGAAGCAATCCTCGAATTCGGCCTTGCTCAGGCCTGGGTTGCGATTGGGGTTGAGCAGCACCGATTCGGTGGTGATCAGGGTGCCTTCACCGTCCACATGGATGGCGCCGCCTTCGTTGCACAGCGGGGTGCTGAAGCCTTCCAGGCCGAGCTGGTCGAGGATGCGCCGGGCCAGGCTGCGGTCCTTGCCGTGTTCGGACTTGTTGCCCCAGGCGTTGAAGCGCCAGCTCAGGCCGGCCACGCCTTGCTGCGGGTGCAGCAGGAAGCTTGGCCCGCTGTCGCGGCACCAGCTGTCGTCGACGGCCAGTTCGATCAGCTCGATGCCGGCGCCGCACAGCTCGCGGGCGGTGGCCATGGCGGACGGGTCCACCACCATTTTCACCGGCTCGAAGCGGGCGATGGCGGCGGCCACCCGGGCGTAGTCGCGCTGCACGTCGGCCAGGGTCACGCCCCAGCCCGATTCCCATAGCGGTTGGTTGTGCGGCCAGATCATCCAGGTGGCGGCGTGGCGGGCCCATTCGGCAGGCATGCGCCAGCCGCTGTCGTGGGACAGGGTCATAGTGAACTCCGATCTATTAGGGATTGTTATCAACGAAGCCCGCCGTCGCGGGTGTTGGTGCCAATGTTATGGCTGGGAAGTTGGGGCGACAAACGATAGATTTAGCGTATTTCTGATCAGTCAGGCTTATCAGCATGCTCAAACACTGGCCCCCGCTCAATGCCCTGCGCGGTTTCGAAGCCGCTGCCCGCCTGGGCAGTTTCCACAAGGCCGCCGAGGCCCTGAACCTCACCCAGTCGGCGATCAGCCAGCAGATTCGCAGCCTGGAAAGCTACCTGGAGCAACCACTGTTCCACCGCACCGGGCGCAGCGTCAGCCTTACCGATGCCGGGCATGATCTGCTCAGCACCACCCAGACCTTGCTGCAGCAACTGGCGGTGGGCATCCGCCGGCTGGACCAGTACCGCAAGCCCAACCAGCTGGTGGTCAACACCACCCCGGCGTTCGCCCGGCACTGGCTGCTGCCGCGCCTGGCGGACTTTCACCAGCGCTATCCAGAAGTGGACCTGTGGCTGTTCACCAGCTTCGAGGTGCCGGACATGGCCAGCGAGACCATCGACCTGGCGATCCGCGATGACATCGGGGCCCAGGCTGAATGCAGCTTCAGTGTGCTGCACCAGGACCTGCTGTACCCGGCCTGCCACCCGGACCTGGCCGCGCAGGGGCGCACCACCTTGCATGGCGAGCGGGAAATGGACTGGAGCCACTGGCAGGTCGAAGGCGGCGAGGATGTCGGGCAGCAGGGCAAGGGGCTGAATTTTTCCGACCCGGGGTTGCTGCTGGAGGCGGCGGGCGAGGGGTTGGGGATTGCCCTGGTCAGCCAGCTGCTGGCGCAGCGGTTGGTGGCGCAGGGGCAGTTGCAGGCGTTGTCTGCCCAGCGCGTGCGTGGGCCGGCGTGGAGTTGCCTGGTGCATCGCGACAGCCAGGATGACCCGCAGGCACGGCGGTTTCTGGAGTGGTTGAAGGTGGCGTTGGCAGGTTGATCGGGGTTACCTGTTGCGGCCCTCCCTCTTGTACACCCACCCCCCCCACT
>NZ_JBOBDM010000051.1:0-49825 GCF_050586605.1 Pseudomonas sp. ES1
GGGGATTCTCCTTCGTTCTCACCTCCCACCCCCGCTCCCACAGGGATCAAGACATTCGAAGAAGAACAACACATGCCCGACCAATCCCACCTCAACGCCGAAATCCGCGACATGCTCATGGACTGCGGCCAGTTCGACACCCTGCAACCCGGCGACTACCTTGCCGCCGCCGGCTATTTCAGCCTCACCACGATCAGCGAAGGCCAGACCATTTTCAGCGAAGGCGATGCCGGCACGTTCATGTGCATCCTGCACCGCGGCGTGGTCTCGGTACGCAAGACCGACGCCACTGGCGCCCTGGTGGAGATCGCCACCCTGCGCAAGGGCCGTGCCTTCGGCGAAATGGCCGTGCTCGACGGTGAGCGGCGCTCGGCCACCTGTGTCGCGGCCAGCGACTGCCAATTGCTCACCCTGGGCAAGGACTCACTGGAAAAAATGCTGATGGACGCGCCGCGCATCGCCGCACGCATCATCCGCGCCCTGGCGGTGGCGTTGTCCAAGCGCTTGCGCATGCAGGACGGGCAAAGCCTGGCGCGCCAGGTCTAGTCGTTTTTGCCCGGGGCTTTCGGCGGGTCCTGGTTCAACCCAGGCAACGGCTGATCCTTCGGCGGCCCAGGCACCGGCATGGGCGGTAACAACGGTGCGCCGGGGCGGTTGGCGCCGGCCTTGGGCGGCGTGCTCGGGGTGATCTGCGGATACGGCGTGGGTGTCGCCGTGCCGGGCGCACCGGGCGCGGGCGTGAGGGAGCCGGCTTGTTGGCCGGCGGCATCGGCCATGGGGGTGGCAGCGCTCAGCAGCGCGGCGAGGATTGCATGCAACATCTGCCACCTCCTGTCGGGAACCTTGCTACAGGCTAGGCCGATCCTTGCGTTTTTGCCTGTCCGCTGACGGCACAGGCGCGCTAGACTCGACGCTATAACCGTCATTCGCCTGATCAGAAAAAAGGTAACACCATGAGCTCCACCTCCGCTGCCACCGCCCGCCTCGACCGCATCCTCGCCGACGCCAAGCGCGACAAGGAAATGGGCTACCGCGACAAGGCGCTGAAAATGTACCCCCACGTGTGCGGCCGCTGCACCCGCGAGTTCTCCGGCAAGCGCCTGTCGGAACTGACCGTGCACCACCGTGACCACAACCACGACAACAACCCCCAGGACGGCTCGAACTGGGAACTGCTGTGCCTGTACTGCCACGACAACGAGCACTCGCGCTACACCGACCAGCAGTATTTCAGCGAAGGCTCGCTGAGCTCGCCGAAAACCGCCGTGGCCACCCATAACCCGTTCGCCGGGCTGGCCAGCCTGCTGAAGAAAGACTGAACGTCGATTCCCGCCCCCACCGCGTCGGCGACCCCGTATAATCGCGCTCTTTTTTTGCGAAGGGCCCGACTCGTGGCGAACAAACGGTACAGCTGCATCGGCCTGTTCAACCCCAAATCCGCCGAGAACGTCGGTTCGGTGATGCGTGCGGCAGGCTGTTACGGGGTCAATTCGGTGTTCTACACCGGCAAGCGCTACGAGCGCGCCCGCGACTTCGTCACCGACACCAAGCGCGTGCACTACGACATTCCGCTGATCGGTATCGACGACCTGCAGCGCATCATCCCGCTGGGTTGCACGCCCGTGGCGGTGGAGCTGGTGGACGGTGCCAGGCCGCTGCCGGAGTACACCCACCCGGATCGGGCGATCTACATCTTCGGGCCTGAGGATGGCTCGCTGAGCGAGGATGTGCGGGGGTGGTGCGAAGAGACCATCTACATTCCGACCCAGGGCTGCATGAACCTGGCGGCGACGGTGAATGTGGTGCTGTATGACCGCATGGCCAAGGGCTTGAATACCCGGTCGGGGCCGAAGTTCAAGTAAGCAGGTCTGGCCCCATCGCGGGGCAAGCCCGCTCCCACAGACGCAGCGCTGTTTTCGTGGACATCACGGAACCTGTGGGAGCGGGTTTACCCGCGAAGGGGCCGGCCCTGGAAACCCAGGACCGGCGTGGTGCCGAACTCCGTCAGAACAGCACCGGTGTTGCTCGCCTTACGAAGCGTTGATCCAGATGGTCTTGAGCTCCGTGTACTGATCATGCGCCCAGATCGACTTGTCGCGCCCGCCAAATCCAGACTCTTTGTAGCCCCCGAACGGCGTCGAGGCATCGCCCTCGCCGAAGCAGTTCACCGTCACCACACCCGCGCGGATCTCCCGCGATAGACGTAGCGCATTGCGCAGGCTACCGGTGTAGGCCGAGGCGGCCAGGCCGTAGACGGTGTCGTTGGCCAGCTCGATGGCTTCATCGATCGTCGCGAAGCTGGTCACGCTCAGCACCGGCCCGAAGATCTCTTCAACGAACAGTTTGTTGTCGCGGCCGACGTTGTCGACGATGGTCGGCTGCACGAACACGCCAGCTTCGGTCTCGCCGCCCTGCACCACGCTGAGTTTGTGCTCGGCGGCGTACTCCAGGTACGACTTCACTTTCTCGAAGTGCGCCTTGCTGACCATCGCGCCCAAGCGGTTGTCCGGGTCCAGCGGGTCGCCCAGCTTCCAGTCCTTCAGGTGCTTGCCGATCAGGCCCAGCAGCTCGTCCTTGACGTCCTTGTGGACGATCAGGCGCGAGGACGCCGAGCAGTTCTCGCCCATGTTCCAGAACGCACCGGCGGTGACGAACTGCGCCACTTCGTCGAGGTCCTCGCAGTCGTTCATGACCACGGCCGGGTTCTTGCCACCCAGCTCCAGCACGATGCGTTTGAGGTTGGACTCGGCGGCGTACTTGAGGAACAGCCGGCCGGTGTCGGTGGACCCGGTGCACCAGCACCACCAGGGTGCAGGGGAAGGTCATGCCAGAGCGATTGTGCCGGTCGGAATCTGGACTGAGCATCCGCGCACGAGCCAGAGTCAGCTGCTATCGCTGCCTACTGAAGACTTGGCGATGCTCAATCTCCATTCCCTAAGCACACAACGTCCATGATCTGGAGCGGATGAGCTCACCGGCCAGCCTACTTTCAGGGGGCAACTGACATCCAATTCTGCAAAAAACGTAGGACGCATCCCTAACGTTTGAAACGGGAAAAAGCGCTGAATCAAGGCTGTTAGCGTTCAGGCTTTCACTCACAAGGACGCTTCAACATGAGCCTGCGCATGAACATTTTCGGCAAAGGACAAGGCCTCGATGGCGACAAAACCAGCACCGGCGCAACCTGCATTGCCAATCAAGCTCGTGGCTTCAACGAAGGGCGTCGCTGGCTGCTCGAAGGCGACAAGACCACCCCCTGCCCTAGCTACGGTGAAGAAGGAACGATCATCGACGGCGAATCACGTTGGCGCCAGGATGGCCTACCCGCCGTAGTCGACGGCACGCAGGTGCAGTGCGGCTGCCCGCCGGGTAACAACTACGTTCTCGCCCCGCTGGAACAACGGGCTACGCCACAAGCGGGCGCAATCCCTCGCCCGGCTCCAAGCGCTTTGCGCAGCCAATCGCCCCTGCAAGCTCGGCAAAACTTAAGCGGGGCGACATCTAACGAGGTTTGGGCAACACCAGGTGGGCTTGAGCCCGGTTTCCACATTGTGCAGAGCAGCACTTCATTTCCACAATTGCTTATGCAGCTGTTCGAGAAGCATGGCGCCTTGCCTGTTGCCCGCTTGCAACGGCTCAACCCGACATTTGCACAGGGCTTCAAGGCCGGTGAGATTTTCGTCATTGGCGACCCTGATAATGGATATACCTGTACTCGCGAGGAGGCTGAGCTGATGGCGGCGGCCGAGCGAGCGCGAGCGGCGCTGGGTGATCTCACGCGTGAGGAAGCCAATTTCATGATGCGCTATCAGACAGAGATCGCAGGACTATTAAGCGATGTGAGCTTGGCAATGGGAGTAAGCCAGGCAATGATGGCAAAATCACTCAACGAGTTGAAAAGTACATTACTGCACATCGAAAAACTACATCAGGCTCAGTTCACAACGCATGGAAACCTCGCTAGCCAAGCATTCTTTGCTGAGCGAAAAAAGTTATTCAAGGAATTGGATGCAAAACTTAGAACCAGCTTCTTGAACAAACAACTGAACCTTGGTAGCTACGATACGCTGCGCAGGGATCTGCGAATCTCCAGCAAAAGCTTGGTACACCACTGGAGCAAAGCCGGTGTGGCCGGACAAATCCCAGGTTACGCGACTCATCTTGACAAACTGGCAAGCATGTCTAAATACCTCCAGGCGGGTGGACGAGTGGGCGTAGTGTTAGGTGGGGCCGGCTCATTCTTGAAGATTCGTGAAGCTTGCACCGCTGGAGATGATGTAGCCTGCAAGAAAATAAAGTTCACGGAGTCTGGAAGTTTTGCTGGGGGGCTTGCGGGTGGCGCGACAGGAGGGGCAGTCGGTCGAGCAGTTGCAGGCTTTGCCTGCATTGGCCTGGGTCCCGCAAGTGCCGCCTGTTCAATCGTGGTCACTGGCGTTAGCGCACTCGGCACCAGCGTCGCGGGAATGAGTGGAGGCGAACAAATAGGAGAGGAACTTTATGAGCTTATTGAGCGCCACTGAAACCCTGAATACGCTTTGGCGCCTGACTTTATCTATGGCGCCCTTCATATTAGGGCTTGCTGGGCTTTCCATGACTGTTCACCTCGCCTGCTCACGTCACTACCATGCTCTTACTTACACACTAAGGCGTAGCAAGTGCTTGACAAGTGCCATTCAAACGTGGGGCAGGAAGGGGGTAAAATCGAGAATATCCGTTGTGTCGACTCTGAACGGAGTTGCGCTCTGCCCTAGATACTTCGTAAAGCGGGGCCTCGTGCATGCGGACGATGCAATACAGTTCCCCCGCTACCTTAAACGACGAATGCAGGTGGCTTCATGGTTACTACTTTCAGGTATGACATGGCTGATCTTGGGCGCATTCATCCGCCATTAGGATGGAAAGACAAATCAAGCGTTGAAATTCCATGTTCTAAAATTTCTCCCTTTGGTAGACAGCCTGAATACAAACGTAAGAGTCACCAGCAGCCTCCTTTCTCTTGAAAATTCAGAGAGCCGCTCACCATCACTTGATGGGCTGATTCACAGGAGCATCTCTACCGCAACAGCTTGCTCTGCAACACCTCGGACTGGCGCCCGAGCACGTTCTCGCTGATCTGCACGAACTCTTCTGTGCTCACGCTGGACAGGCGCATCAGTGCCCGCGCCACATCGTCCAGCGAGCGCTTGTCGTGGTTGTGCAGGCGGATCTCGCGGTCCAGCGCCTGCAACAGCAACACCCCGCGGGCGACTTGCGCGGCGTCGGCCTTGGCGCCCTTGAGCTGAGTCACCTTGGCGCCCTGCTTGTGCAAGCGGGCCTGCAAGGCCTGGTAGCGGTCATCGCTGATGCCGCCTGCCCGGCGCAGCAGTTCGGTGGCGTAGTAGTCGGTGAGGCTCTCGCCGAGCCAGTCGCTGCCATCGCGGTCGTTGATCTGCGCGAACAGCTGTACCACTTCGCGCAGCAGCGGGCTGGCGCCGCTGTCATTGATCAGCGGGGCGCCGCTGTGCAGGTACAGCGAGTTGTGCCCGGCCAGGGCGCCGCGCCACATGCCGTCCCGGGCACCGACCAGCAGCAGCTTGGGCGGGTTGCGCGGGAACACCGCCTGCAGTTGCGGCCAGACGAAGGTCAGCAGGGTCAGCGTATCCATGCGGCGCATGCCCTGGCCCTGCGGCGCGGCAACGGTGACTTCGGTCTCGCCAAGGCGCGCACGGCGGCTGCCGAGGTTGCCGGCGAGCATCCAGCCCGTGGGGCGGTCGAACAGGCGCGAAACATCGTCGATTCGGAATTTCTGTCGGCCGATGCGCGGCCAGGCGGTTTCCACGCTCTTCCAGCCGGCGGGCAACTCGAAGGTCAGGCGCGCCACCAGTTCGGTGCCGTCCTGCTGGTCGAGGCGCGCCGGCGGCACCAGTTGCTCACCGCGCAGCAGCGCCCAATGCGCGGTGATCCGCGCCTCATGGCTGGCGCCAGGCTGTGCCTGATCGAGCAGTACCCGGTAGCTGAGGCTGGTCTTGCCGGGGGCCGGGCGCCACACACCACGGCCGCCCTGGGCCTGCCACTGGCCGTCGGCGAGGAAGTCGCTGTAGGCGCCGCTCTGGCCCAGGTCAAAGTCCAGGCTGCGGACCACGCTACCGTCGGCCAGGGTCAGGCGCACTTCGGCCTGGCCGCTCTGCGGCAGCAGGCGCACCTGGTAATCGAGGTCGACTTTCTTCGCCAATACCTGGGAACTGGCCAATAGGCCAAGCAGCAGCAACAGCGGGCGACGCATACAGAAAACTCCTTGTTCCCCAGAGGCGAAAGCCAGGGCGATTCAACCAGCGCGGAAAATCAGGTGATCTTCCCAGTCGTCTTCATCCACATCGTTTTCACTGAGCATGCGCCCGGACCGGGAAATGCGCTGCTCGTGGACTTGCTCGCGGTCGCCGCTGACCAGGTGATGCCAGGCCGGCAGGTCCTTGCCCTCGCTGACCAGGCGGTAACCGCAGGTGGGCGGCAGCCACTTGAACTGGTCGGCCTTGCCCGGGGTGAGCTGGATGCAGTCGGGCACCTGGGCGAAGCGATTGGGGTAGTCGCTGCACTGGCAGGTGGTGAGGTCGAGCAGTTTGCAGGCGATGCTCGTGTAATAGACGCTGTTGTCTTCTTCGTCCTCGAGCTTCTGCAGGCAGCACAGGCCGCAGCCGTCGCACAGCGACTCCCACTCGCGCGGGTCGAGTTCTTCGAGGGTCTTGCGCCGCCAGAAGGGCGCGGTGTCGGCGATCATCACACGTATTCCTGCAATCAACTTGAATCCGCGGCGCGCGGCGGCGCCAGTCTAGAGGCTGTCCGGCGGCAACGCCAGACCGCTTGTCAGTGCTTGCCGGACGCAGTAGCGTGCGGTCTTTACCCCGCCCACTGCAGGAGCAGCCATGAGCGCCACCCCTCGTATTGCCGATTACGCCATCAACGAGCAGTTCATCAACCGCTGGTCGCCTCGCGCCTTCACCGCCGAGCCGATCAGCCAGGAGACCCTGCTGAGCTTCCTCGAAGCCGCGCGCTGGGCGCCGTCGGCCTACAACTCGCAGCCTTGGCGCTTCCTCTATGCGCGCCGCGACACGCCGAACTGGGAGCGCTACCTGGGCATCCTCAACGAGTTCAACCGCAGCTGGGCGCAGCAGGCTTCGGCGCTGGTGCTGGTGATTTCCAAGACCACCTTCGCCGCACCGGGCTCGGAGGAAGAAAAGCCAGCGCTGTGGCACACCTTCGACACCGGCTCCGCGTGGGGCCATCTGGCGCTGCAGGCCAGCATCAGCGGCTGGCACACCCACGGCATGGCCGGCTTCGACCAGGACCTGGCCCGTAGCGAGCTGAAGATCCCCGAAGGCTACGCGCTGCACGCGATGGTGGCGATCGGCAAGCTGGGCGACAAGGCTACCCTGGCCGAGGGCCTGCAGGCCCGCGAAGTGCCAAGCCCGCGCCGGCCGCTGAGCGAGCTGGCGGCTGAGGGTGAGTTCAGCCTGTAAGCCTTCTGCTGGCTGCTCTGGCCTTTTCGCGGGTAAACCCGCTCCCACAGGGCCTTCACTGCCCTCAAGATCAGTGAGGGCCCTGTGGGAGCGGGTTTACCCGCGAAGAGGCCGGTACAGGCCAAAGATCAATCAATACCCCCGGGCGAAATCCACTTCGCCGCGCAACCCCTGCCCCGCGGCATAGGCCCGCACATTCTCGACGAACAAGCGCACCATCGCCGGCGGCGAGGTCGGCGCCGAGCTGTGCCCGGTCAGCAGCAGCCCCCAGGCGGTCCAGAACGGGTGCCGCGCAGGCAACGGCTCCTGCCGGCAGACATCGATCACCGCACCGGCCAGATGGCCTTCCTTCAGCGCCTCGACCAGGTCCGCATCGACCACCGCCGCGCCACGCCCGGCGTTGATGAACAATGCGCTGGGCTGGAAGCACTTGAACAGCGCGGCATCGTAGAGGTCGTGGGTAGCCGGGGTGTCGGGCAGCAGGTTGAGCACGTAATCGGCCTGCCCGACCATGCGTGGCAACTGGTCGAGCCCGACCACCTCGACGAAGGGTGCCTGCTCGCGCGCAGTGCTGGCTACGCCGTACAGGGTCACGCCAAAGGGCACGAGGAACTCGGCGACCCGCTGGCCGATGTCGCCCGTGCCGACGATCAGTACCCGGCGCCCTTCCAGGCTGCGCCCGGGGCGGTCGTCCCAGCGCCGCTCGACCTGGCTGACCAGGCGCGACAGCACTTCGCGCTCGTGCACCAGCATGTAGGTGAGCATGTACTCGGCCATCACCTGGCCGAAGATGCCCACCGCCCGGGTCAGGCGGTAGTCACGCGGCAGCGCATCGGCCAGCAGCGGGGTGATGCCCGCCCAGGTCGATTGCATCCACTCAGGTTTATGGCCCTGGCGCAGCAGGCTGGCCAGCAGGTCCGGCTGGCCCAGCCACACCGGGCAGTCGGCGGCGAAGCGCGCCAGTTCGGCGGAATCGCCGCTGGTCAGCACTTCCAGGTCCGGTGCTGCCTCGCCGAGCAGGCGGGCGTAGTTGGCATGATCCTGTTCAGCGATCAGTACGCGCATGTGAAACACAACCTTGGCAAACAACGAAAGCGGCCCGCCAGGCGGGCCGCAGCTATGAGGGTGAGCGCGGCCGAATCAGACCGGGTCGTTGCGGCGCAGCAGCTCTTCGGGCAGGTGCTCGATGTACTCCTCTTCCGGCGGCGGCATCTGCAGGTGGTAACCCTGGTTGTCGAGGTTCTCCAGCACTTTCACGATGTCCTCGCGGGCCAGCTTGCGCTCCGGGGTCAGCACCAGGTCGAAGGCGTGCACCGGCGTGCCAAAGAACGGCAACAGGCCTTCCGGGATGCGTTCCAGGCCGTCGGCCTTGAGCGCGTAGAGGTACATGCCGTTCTTGCGTGGGCTTCTGTAAATCGAGCAGATACGTTTCATTGAGCTTCTCCGGCGCCTGCCAGGTCGTCCAGCAGGGCCTGGCCCATACGCTCGCGACGCCAGCCGCGCAGCGAATCGGGCAGTTGATAGGGGCCGTCGGGGTAGCCGCTCTTGAGCAGGGCCTCGAGGGTCTTCTTGCGCAGCATCAGTTCCGGGGCGATCTGCAGGCGTTCGCCTTCGGCCTGGCCGATGGCACGCAGGCGCTTGAGAATGCCGGCGGCTTCGATCGGCAGCGGCTCAGGCAGGCGCTGCGGCCACTGTTCGGCGGGAAGGCCTGCGGCGCGCTTGATCAGCTGGATGAGGAACTCGCCGTCCTGGCGGATGGTGCGCGGGTGCATCTCTTCGATCTTGCCCAGGGCCGGCAGGTTGCCGGGTTGGCTCTTGGCCATGGGCCACAACGAGTGTTCCTTGAGGATACGGTTGCGCGGTACGTCGCGGCTGCGGGCTTCGCGCTCGCGCCAGGCGCACAGTTCGCGCAGCACAGCCAACTGCTGAGGGCCCAGCTTCCAGGCCAGCTTGACATCGCGGTACAGGGTCTCTGGCTCGACTTCACGGCGCAGCGCGGCGACCAGCTCGGCGCCGTCGTCGAGGACCCAGGCGTACTTGTCGTCGGACAATTTCGGGCGCAGCGCGCTGAACAGCTCGGCCAGGTGCACGGCATCCTCGGCGGCGTAGCTCACCTGGGTATCGGACAGTGGGCGCCGCAGCCAGTCGGAGCGGGTCTCGCCCTTGGGCAGTTCAAGCCCCAGGACTTCCTGCACCAGGCGCGAGTAGCCCATGGAGAAGCCAATGTTCAGGTAACCGGCGGCCAGCTGGGTGTCGAACAACGGCTGCGGCAGCTTGCCGGTCAGGCGCAGCAGCACTTCGAGGTCTTCGCTGCAGGCGTGCAGCACCTTGACCACGGCCGTGTCGTCGAGCAGCTCGGCCAACGGCTGCCAGTCACCAATCAGCAAAGGGTCGATGAGGTAGGCGTGCTCGCCGACGCCCACCTGGATCAGGCCGGCTTTCGGGTAGAAGGTGTCGACCCGCATGAATTCGGTGTCGAGCGCTACGAAGGGCAGTTCGCGCCAGCTTTGGCAGTGCTCGGCCAGGGTCTGGTCGTCACGGATCCAGTGAATTTCGATGGCCACGAGGCTCTCCCACTAACATTGGCGCGCAGTATATACGGCGCGGCCCCTGGGGGTGAAACCTCGCGCCATCCATGGTGCCGGGCGGTTGCCCGGACGGTGACCGGGTTTATCCATCGCGGGACAAGCCCGCGATGGCGTAAACACCGTGGCTCAGCGCCCCGCCGCCAGCCACGGCCGGCAGCTGGCGAACATGTCCAGCGACTGCTGGTAGACATCGGTGCGTACCTGCAACAGGCCGAGCATCGAGTGGAACAGGTTGTCCTGGGACAGTGGCGCGTCGCGCAGCTTGGCCAGGCAGTCGGTGTCCAGGCCGAAGTCCTGCTGGTAGCTGTCGGAGAACCAGGTCAACAGCGGCACGTGCTTCTGCTGCTCCGGCGCCATCACGTAGGGGGTGCCGTGCAGGTAAAGGTTGTATTCACCCAGCGACTCGCCGTGGTCGGACAGGTAGATCATCGCCGTGTCGACTTTGTCCTGCTTGCTGCGCAGGGTATCGATCAGCGAGCCAAGCACCTTGTCGGTGTAGGCCAGGGTGTTGTCGTAGCCGTTGACGATTTCCGCCTGGCTGCACTGGTTCAGCGCATTGCTGCGGCACACCGGGGTGAACGGCTCGCTGCCCGTCGGGTAGCGTTTGAAATACTCGGGGCCGTGGCTGCCCATCTGGTGCAGCACCAGCACGGTGTCCTTGTCGAGGTTGTCGATCAGCTCGCCCAGGCCCTGCAGGAGGATCTCGTCGTGACACTCGCCGTTGGCGCACAGGGCCGGGTCGGTAAGGTTGCTCACGTCGATGAACTGCACGCGGTCGCAGGTGCCCTTGCAGCCGGACTGGTTGTCACGCCACTGCACGGCCAGGCCGGCGCGCTGGAGGATGTCGAGCAGGCCTTCGCGGTTCTTGGCCACGCGGGCGTCATAGTCCTTGCGGGTCATGCCAGAGAACATGCACGGCACCGACACGGCGGTTTCGGTACCGCACGAGTGCACATCGGTAAAGCTCAGCAGGCCCTGCTGTTTGGCCAGGTTCGGCGTGGTGTCGCGGGCATAGCCAAGCAGGCCGAAGTTCTCGGCGCGGGCACTTTCACCCACCACCAGCACGGTCAGCGACTTGCGCTCATGGTGCTGCCAGGCGGCATCACGGTGGGCATCCGTACCGTAGGGCTGGAAAGGCCGTGACGCAGTACCCAACTGTTCGCTGACATAACCAATGGACGCACCGACGATATTGCTCGGGGTAAGCATCAGGCGCAGTTCATGGTGGTTGCGAAACAGCGATGAAAGCCCCTGGTAGTTGACCAGTGCCACCGAGCCCAGCGCCGCCACACAGGCCCCCGTTACCACCAATTTGCCCAGCACTTCGCGGTACCAGGGGCGATAGGCAATTTTTGCCTTCCATACCAACAGCGACGGCAGCACGCCGAGCAGCACGATATACAGCGCAAACTTGATCGACAGCAGGTCGCGAACTTCCGCAACGTTGGTTTCCGCCACATTGCGGAACATGCCGGTATCGATCAGCACGCCATATTGATTCATGAAATAGGCAACGCCCGCGCCGCTCATGAACAACAGGATCAATACCGGTTTCAACACATACTTGAATGCCAACAAGGTCAATATCAGATTGAAGGCGAACAACATCAGCACGGCGAATGCCAGCCCCAGCCACAGCCCCACCATGCCGGGCGGCACGATGGCTTGCAGGTGTTGCCAGAGGAAGGTGTTAAGGCCGATCAACAGGTAAAGGCTGGCCAGCAGCGTGACCCATTCAGTCCGCAGGGATTTGACGTTGAGCATGGCATTCGCAGGTAGAGTTCATGAGCGGCCAGGGTGCCCGGGCGGGCACCTTGGGAAGTTGGCCGAACTCTAAGAAGGCTAGCATCAATTTTTTGTGAAAAACTTGGTAACAATTGGTCGGAATGCAGCTTTCACCAATTAAACAAGTTTCATTCAGCTTTTATTCAGCCGGCAGACGCAGCTTGGCGTAGGGCTCACGGTCGATGTCCAGCACCTCCACGCACAGCTGGATATCCAGCCCGGCCTGGGCAGGGATCGCCTCCTGCAGCACCGCGAGCAGGCTGCCCGACAACTGCTGCTTCACCTGCTCCGAGCGCCCGCTGAGGATCGCCAGGCGTACATGGGCGAAGGCACGCTCACCCGGTGCCGTGCCCACCCGGTACTTGGCGAAGGCCTGGGCGCGGCTCTTGATGTCGGCTTCGTCGGCAAACTGGCCGCTGCCCACCAGGGCGTGGTTCAGGCGCAACAGCAGCAGGTCGACGTTGAGTTCGCCCAGGTTGTCGCTGTATTCCAGGTTCAGGTGAGGCATGGCGCAGGTTCCGGTCAAGGGAGGGTGTGCGACAGCCTAACCCAGTCCCCCATTGGGGCAAAGGCGACTATCCTCATGATTCAGGCCCGTTCGCCAACCCTGAAGAGGTGAAGAAATGCCAGTTCCGCACGATTTGCTCGCAGACCTGCACGTTAGCGCCGACCAGTTCCAGGCCCTGATCGACAAGAATCAGGACCTGCACAAGCTGCACAAGGACTACAACGCCAAGGACAAGGAAGTGGTGGCTGCCGAAGGCAACGGCAGCGCCGACGACAAGGTCAACCTGTTACGCAAGGAGCGGCTGCTGATCAAGGACAAGATCGAACGGATCGTCCATCCGCCCAAGTCCTGAACACCCCGGATAACCGGGTAAACCCTTCAAAATGATCGCGGGGCAAGCCCGCTCCCATGTGCGTGGGAGCGGGCTTGCCCCGCGATGACGTCAGCAGCCCTTAAGCCGACGCTTTGAGCGCCGTATCCAGGTCCTCGATCAGATCCCGATAATCCTCGATCCCCATCGACAACCGCACCAGGTTCTCGCTGATCCCCATCACGCCCTTCTGCTCAGGGCTGAGCGAGTTGTGCGACATACTCCAGGAATGGTTGATCATGCTCTCCACGCCGCCCAGCGAATCGGCCAGGACGAAGATCTGCAACGCCTCGACCAGGCGGTTGACCGCAGCCCGGTCACCCTTGATGCGAATGGCCACCACGGCCCCGCCGGTGCGCATCTGGCGCTTGCACAATTCATGCTGCGGGTGGCTCTGAAGCCCCGGGTAATACACCTGCTCGACCTGCGGATGGCCTTCCAGGTACTGCGCCACGCGCAGTGCGTTGGCGCTCTGGCGCTCCATACGCACATCAAGGGTCTTCAGCCCGCGCAACGCCAGGTAGCAATCGAACGGCCCCTGGATCGCCCCCACCGCCATGCTGATCTTGCGCAGGCGCCCCAGCAGTTCGTCGTTGGCCGCCACCACCACGCCGCCGGTGAGGTCGGAGTGGCCGCCGATGTACTTGCTCGCCGAGTGCATCACCAGGTCCACGCCCAATGTGATCGGCTGCTGGTTCCACGGCGAGCAGAAGGTGTTGTCGATGCAGGTCATGATGCCGCGTGCGCGGGCCAGGTCGCAGACCGCCTTGATATCGACCAGGTGCAGCAAGGGGTTGGTCGGCGACTCGATCCAGATCAGTTGCGTGTTCGGGCGAATCGCCGCGGCCACGGCCTCGACGTCGTTGAGGTCGACGTAGGTGGTGGTCAGGCCCGAGGTGCGCCCGCGGTAGTCTTCCAGCAGGCGGAAGGTGCCGCCGTAGACGCCGTTCATCACCACCACGTGGGCATCCTTGGACAGCAGCTCGAGCACCGTGGCCGTCGCGCTGACGCCAGAAGCACAGGCCACCGCGCCGACACCCTCCTCCAGGGCCGCCACGCAGGTCTCATAGGCATGCCGGGTGGGGTTGCTGACCCGGCTGTAGGCGTATTCGGGGTTGTCGTCCAGGCCACGCTTGATGAACGAGCTGGAGGTGACGATGGCCGGGAAGATGGCGTTGTCGGCAACGCTGGACTGCTCGCCGGCGTGGATGGTGCGGGTGGCGAAATTGCGCGGCTTTTCGGACATGGTCGGGTCCATTGACTAGGGATGGAAAAGCGCAACTATCTCATATCCGCCAGCGACCGGCGCCAGCCAGAACATTATTACCTTATGCGGGCCATAGCGATTCCAAGCTGCATCGCCAACGGCTAATCTCGGGAAACTTTTTCTCGCCTGGAGCCCAACAGCGACATGGACAGTTTCGACCAGCACATCCTCACCCTGCTCCAGCGCGACGCCTCGATCTCCCTCAAGGACCTGGCCGAAGCGGTCAACCTGACCACAACCCCCTGCTGGAAGCGGGTCAAGCGCCTGGAGGACGAAGGTTATATCCGCGGCCGCGTCGCCCTGCTCGACCCCCAGCGCCTGGGCCTGGGCCTGACGGTGTTCGTCCAGCTCAAGACCCAGCGCCACGACAGCGCCTGGCTGGCGCAGTTCGCCGCCACAGTGACCGCGTTCGAGGAGGTGATGGAGGTGTACCGCATGTCCGGCGACTGGGACTACATGCTGCGGGTGGTGGTGGGCGACATCGCCGCCTACGACCGCTTCTACAAGAAACTGATCACCAGCACCGACGGGCTGTCGAACATCACCTCGAGCTTTGCCATGGAGCAGATGAAGTACACCACGGCGTATCCGGTGAGCCGCTGATTTCGCTGCCTGCAGGCCCGACCTCATCGCCGGCAAGCCGGCTCCCACAGTGGTTCGCATTATCCCTGTGGGAGCCGGCTTGCCGGCGATGAGGCCCTGACCGGCAACCGATCAGTCAGCCGCTGCCGTCTCGATCCGGCTCCCACAGTGGTTCGCATTGTCCCTGTGGGAGCCGGCTTGCCGGCGATGAAGCCCTGACCGGCAACCGATCAGTCAGCCGCTGCCGCCGCGATCCGGTTCCCCGCGCTGGCCTTCTCCAGTTTGATCGCGACGAACTTCGAGGTTGGCGTGTAAGTGCCGTCGCCATAACTCTCCAACGGCACCAACGGGTTGGTCTCCGGGTAGTACGCCGCCGCCTGCCCCTCGGGCACGTCATAGGCCACCAGGCGGAACCCCGACACCCGCCGCTCGCGGCCATCCGCCCACAGCGACACCAGGTCCACCTGCTCGCCCGGCTCGAAACCCAGGCGGCGGATATCGGCCTCGTTGACGAACACCACTTCGCGCAGGCCAAACACCCCGCGATAGCGGTCATCCAGCCCGTACAGGGTGGTGTTGTACTGATCGTGGGAGCGCAGGGTCTGCAGGATCAGGTCGGGCTTGTCGCCACGGGCCAGCACCTGCTCGTTGACCAGTTGCTCGGGCAATCGGCTCGGGGTGAAGCACGCCTTGCCGGTGGCGGTACGGAAGGTGCGGTCTGCCGCGTTGTTGCCCAGGTGGAAACCGCCCGGATGCTGCAACCGCTCGTTGAAATCGGCAAAGCCCGGAATCACATCGGCAATCATGCTGCGGATGCGGCCGTAGTCGGCAATCGCGTATTCCCAATCGATCGGCGTGTTGCCCAGGGTGGCCTTGGCCATGCCGGCAACGATCGCCGGCTCCGAGCGCAGGTGCGGCGAGCGCGGCTTCAGCTGGCCATGGGAGATGTGCACCATGCTGAAGGTGTCTTCGACCGTCACCCCTTGCGGGCCCTCGGCCTGGCTATCGATCTCGGTACGGCCCAGGCACGGCAGGATCAGCGCGTCGCGCCCGGTCACCAGGTGCGAACGGTTGAGCTTGGTGGAGATCTGCACGGTCAGCGCGCAGTTGCGCAGCGCCGCGTGGGTGCGTGGCGTGTCCGGGGTGGCCTGGGCGAAGTTGCCGCCCAGGGCGACGAACACCTTGGCCCGCCCCTCCTCCATGGCCTTGATCGCCAGCACGGCGTTGTCGCCATGGGCACGCGGCACCTTGAACTGGAAGCGCTTTTCCAGGGCGTCGAGCAGTTGCGCCTTGGGTTTTTCGTCGATGCCCATGGTGCGGTCGCCCTGCACGTTGCTGTGGCCGCGTACCGGTGACAGGCCGGCACCGGGCTTGCCGACGTTGCCGCGCAGCAGCTGCAGGTTGACGATTTCCTGCACGGTCGCCACCGAGTGGCGGTGCTGGGTCACACCCATGGCCCAGCACATGATCACCCGCTCGGCCTTGCGGTACATGCGCGCCGCCAGCTCGATCTCGGCCTTGGTCAGGCCGGACTGCTCGACGATATGGTCCCAGGGCGTGGCCTCGACCACGGCCAGGTAAGCCTCGACACCACTGGTGTGCTCGGCGATGAAGGCATGGTCGAACACCGCCGGTTCATGGTTGAGCTGCGCTTCGCGCTCCCACTGCAACAGGTACTTGGCGATGCCACGCATGGCCGCCATGTCGCCGCCCAGCGCCGGGCGGAAGTACGCGGTACTGGTGGACTCGGAGCCGTTGCTGAGCATCTCCAGCGGGTGCTGCGGGTGCTGGAAGCGTTCCAGCCCGCGCTCCTTGAGCGGGTTGAAGCACACCACCTGGGCGCCGCGCTTGACCGCCTCACGCAGCGGTTCGAGCATGCGCGGGTGGTTGGTGCCGGGGTTCTGGCCGATGACGAAGATCGCGTCGGCCAGCTCCAGGTCATGGAACACCACGGTGCCCTTGCCCACCCCGAGGGTTTGCGACATGCCCACGCCGCTGGCTTCGTGGCACATGTTCGAGCAGTCGGGGAAGTTGTTGGTGCCGTAGGCGCGAACGAACAGCTGGTAGAGGAACGCCGCCTCGTTGCTGGCCCGGCCCGAGGTGTAGAACTCGGCCTGGTCGGGCGACTCGAGGCTGTTCAGGTGCTGGCCGATCAGGGCGAAGGCCTCGTCCCAGCTGGTTTCGACATAGTGATCGGTGGCCGCGTCATAGCGCATCGGGTGGGTCAGCCGGCCCTGGTACTCGAGCCAGTAGTCGGTCTGCTCCAGCAGCGCGCTGACGCTGTACTTGGCGAAGAAAGCCGGGTCCACCGAGCGGCCGGTGGCTTCCCAGTTGACCGCCTTGGCGCCGTTCTCGCAGAACTTGACCATGTCGCTTTCCGGCGACTCGCCCCAGGCGCAACCGGGGCAGTCGAAGCCGCCGTTCTGGTTGGTCTTGAGCATGGCCCGCAGGTTCTTGAAGGCGTTCTCGCTGCCCAGCCAGCTCTTGGTCACGCTCTTGAGCGCGCCCCAGCCAGCGGCCGGCCCCTTGTAGTCCCTGATGTGTTGGTCCTGGCTCATGCGGTCAATCCTCACGCGGGCATGGTAAAGGTGCGGCGGATCACGTTGTCCGCTGTTTTTTTCCAGCCTATGGAGGGTGGTGTGGGGGCGTCCAATCGAAATGTCTGACGGGGTGATAGGCGGTGTCGATCATGGGTTTCAGGTGTCTGTAATAGACCTTTCGCGGGGCAAGCCCGCTCCCACGAGAATGCCGTACGCGCATCTGCCTGGCCCTTGATAGAGGCCATTGATCAAGCGGTCAGGGAAAGCGATTTGACGGGTCTGGCCCCAGGCGATAGCTTGGATTGCATAGCCCCCAGCCCTTCGAGCACCCACGTGGAACAGAACCCCCAGGCCCTGATCGACGGTTTCAACCGCAAGGTCGACTACCTGCGGATGTCGGTCACCGATCGTTGCGATTTCCGCTGCGTCTACTGCATGGCCGAGGACATGCAGTTCCTGCCGCGCCAGCAGATCCTCAGCCTCGAAGAGCTCTATCAGGTGGCCGAACGCTTCGTCGCCCTGGGCACCCGCAAGATCCGCCTGACCGGCGGTGAACCCCTGGTCCGCCAGGGCATCGTCGGGCTCTGCGAACGTATCGCCGCCCTGCCCGGCCTGCGTGAACTGTGCCTGACCAGCAATGGCTCGCAGCTCGGCCGCCTGGCCCAGCCGCTGTTCGATGCCGGCGTGTCGCGCCTGAACATCAGCCTCGACAGCCTCGACCCCGAGCGCTTCCGCGCCCTGACCCGCACCGGTGACCTGCACCAGGTGATCGCCGGCATCGATGCCGCGCGCGCCGCCGGTTTTCGTCGCACCAAGCTCAACGCCGTGGTGCTCAAGGGCCGCAACGACGACGAGATCGTCGACCTGGTGCGCTTCGCCATCGACCGCGAGCTGGACATCTCGTTCATCGAGGAAATGCCCCTTGGGGTGATCAGCGAACACCAGCGCGGCGAGTCCTACTGCTCCAGCGACGATGTGCGCGAGCGCCTGGCCGGGCACTTCAGCCTGATCGAATCGGCCGAATCCTCCCAAGGCCCGGCCCGCTACTGGCGCCTGGCCGAAGCGCCGAACACCCGGGTCGGTTTCATCTCGCCCCACAGCCACAACTTCTGCGCCACCTGCAACCGCGTGCGCCTGACCGTCGAAGGCCGCCTGCTGCTGTGCCTGGGCAACGAGCACTCGCTGGACCTCAAGCAGGTGCTGCGCCAGCACCCCGGCGACAGCGCCCGCCTCGACAAGGCCATCCGCGAGGCCATGCAGCTCAAGCCCTGGCGCCACCACTTCGAAGTGGGTGGCGAGGTGCAGATCCTGCGTTTCATGAACATGACCGGCGGCTGAGCGGCCGCCTCGGGAACCCCTCTTGATCGTCCACTCCCGCCCCGACCTGCTGCGCGTGCTGTTTACCCTCAAGGGTTCGATCGTCAAGCGCATCGCTGTGCGCTGCCTGATGGTCACCCTGCTGGCCGCACTGATCGTGCTCATCGAGCGGCACTACCCGGCGTTGTTCTACCCGGTCAGCGCCACCCCGTTCACCCTGCTCGGGCTGTCACTGTCGATCTTCATGAGCTTTCGCAACAACGCCTGCTACGACCGTTGGTGGGAAGGGCGCAAGGCCTGGGGGCGGATGATCATCGAGGTGCGTTCGTTCGTGCGTGAAAGCGTGGTGATCGAGGATGCCCAACTGCGCTCGACGATGTTGCGCAGCCTGTGCGGTTTTGCCCACGCCCTGAATGCCCGGCTGCGCAACGAGGACGAACTGCGCGCCGCCCGCCCCTGGCTGGCCGAGCAGGCGCCGCTGACCCCGCACAACCTGTGCAACGGCATCCTGCAGGACATCGGTGCGCAATGTTCGCGGCTGGCGCAGCAACAGCTGATCAGCGAGTTTCGTTACACCACCCTGGAACAGCGCCTGTCGGGCCTGTCGGAGGTGCAGGCCACCTGCGAGCGGATCAAGGGTACGCCGCTGCCATTCCCCTACACCCTGCTGCTGCACCGCACCATCTATATCTTCTGCCTGCTGCTGCCGTTCGCCCTGGCCGAACCGCTGGGCTGGCTGGCGCCGCTGTTCACCACCATCGTCAGCTACACCTTCTTCGGCCTGGATGCCATTGGCAACGAGCTGGAAGACCCGTTCGGCCGGGATGAAAACGACCTGCCGACCGATGCGCTGGTACGCACCCTCGAGCGCGATGTGCTGGCGGCGTTGGGGCACGAGCCTTTGCCGCCGGCATTGGAGCCTGTGGATCACGTGCTGAGTTGAGGTTTCAGCCCGCCCCAGCAAGCCGGTAATCACCTGACCAAGCGCAAGCCTGCCAGCACCACCGCGAACACCGCGATGCTCGCGGTATACAGCACCAGCGCCGGCAGCCCGAACACCAGCGCCAGCACTGCCAGCCACCTACCCAGGCGGCCCGGAACAAGCTGGGCGACCAGCGCCAGCCCCAACGCGCTCCAGGCGATCACCTGGAAATGAATGCCCAAGCCCAGCAGCGAGCGCACCTGGCACTGCCAGATCTCCCCCGGCTGCGAGCACAAGCCGACCCACTGGGGCGCTTCCATCAAGCCATAACGCACGCCATAACTGGCAGCCAGCCACAGGGGCAGGAACAGCAGCAAGGCAATGAGCGGCCACGAACGGGACATCCGGTTCTCCAATAGCGGCAATCGAAAGCGTGAATGATCGCTCACGGGCCGATGTAAGGCAAAATCATGGCCCAGCGGCTATGTTGCACAACACAGACATTGCCGTGGACAACAACATCTGGTGCGACAAAGGTATGAACGGCAGGCAACTTTGCCGTGCCGACCATGGTCCTAGCCTGCGTACAAACTGCACGACCTTGCGTTTTTCTGGGGGACTACATGCTTCGATCTTTGCGCCTCGCCGCGCTGCTTGGCGGCCTGCTCATGGCTGCGGCCGCTTCGGCGCGGGATATCGATGCCGCGAGCTACGGCTACCCATTGACCAACCCGTTCGAGGCGACCATCGCCACCACGCCGCCTGAGCAACGCCCGACGCTGCCCAGTGACGATGAGATCAACCAGGACGACTACAGCCTCACCCTGCGCCCGGAACGCGAGTTCACCCTGCCGGACAACTTCTGGTCAGTGAAGAAACTGCGTTACCGCCTGGCCAGGCAGGACCACGAGGCGCCGCTGATCTTCCTGATCGCCGGTACCGGCGCGCCCTACTTCAGCTCGATCAACGAATACCTGAAAAAACTGTTCTATCAGGCCGGCTACCACGTGGTGCAGCTGTCCTCGCCGACCAGCTACGACTTCATGAGCGCGGCCTCGCGCTTCGCCACGCCTGGCGTGAGCGCCGAGGATGCCAAGGACCTGTACCGGGTGATGCAGGCGGTGCGCGCCCAGCACCCGCGCCTGCCGGTCAGCGAGTACTACCTGACGGGCTACAGCCTGGGGGCGCTGGATGCAGCGTTCGTCAGCAAGCTGGACGAAACCCGGCGCAGCTTCAACTTCAAGCGCGTGCTGCTGCTCAACCCGCCGGTCAACCTGTACACCTCGATCAGCAACCTGGACAAACTGGTGCAGACCCGGGTCAAGGGCATCGACAAGAGCACCACGTTCTACGAACTGATGCTGGAAAAGCTCACCCGCTACTTCCAGGACAAGGGCTACATCGACCTCAACGAAGCCTTGCTGTACGACTTCCAGCAGTCGCGCCAGCACCTGTCCAACGAACAGATGGCCATGCTGATCGGCACCTCGTTCCGCTTCTCGGCAGCCGACATCGCCTTCACCTCCGACCTGATCAACCGCCGCGGCCTGATCATTCCGCCGAAGTACCCGATCACCGAAACCACCAGCCTCACGCCGTTCTTCAAGCGTGCCCTGCAGTGCGATTTCGACTGTTACCTGACCGAGCAGGTGATCCCCATGTGGCGCGCGCGCACCGACGGCAACAGCCTGCTGCAGCTGATCGACCAGGTCAGCCTGTACGCCCTCGCCGACTACCTGCACGACAGCCCGAAGATCGCCGTGATGCACAACGCCGACGACGTGATCCTCGGCCCCGGCGACATCGGTTTCCTGCGCCGGGTGTTCGGCGAGCGCCTGACCCTGTACCCCCACGGCGGCCACTGCGGCAACCTCAATTACCGCGTCAACAGCGACGCCATGCTGGAGTTTTTCCGTGGTTAACCGATTGCTGCTCGTCACCGCCCTGCTCGCCAGCAGCTGCGCCCTGGCCGAGGAAGTCGCGCCCCGGGCCAGCGTGGTCGAGGCCGACAAGGCCCCGGCCCTCACGGCAGAACCCGATGGGTTCCTCGATCCGCTGCGCGAACTCAAGTTCAACCCGGGCCTGGACCAGCGCGAGTTCGAGCGCTCGACCCTGGCGGCGTTGAACATCTATGACCCGCTGGAAGCGATGAACCGGCGCATCTATCACTTCAACTACCGCTTCGACCAGTGGGTGTTCCTGCCGGTGGTCGATGGCTACCGCTACATCACCCCAAGCTTCGTGCGCACCGGGGTGAACAACTTCTTCAACAACCTGGGCGATGTGCCGAACCTGTTCAACAGCGTGTTCCAGCTCAAGGCCAAGCGCTCGGCACAAATCACCGCGCGGCTGATGTTCAACACTATTCTCGGTGTCGGCGGGCTGTGGGACCCGGCGACCAGCATGGGGCTGCCACGCCAGAGCGAGGACTTTGGCCAGACGCTGGGCTTCTATGGCGTCCCGGAAGGGCCGTACATCATGCTGCCGATCCTCGGGCCGTCGAACCTGCGCGACACCACCGGGCTGGTGGTGGATTACGTGGGCGAGCAGGCGGTCAATTACCTGGACGTGCCGGAGTCTGCCGAAGAGCACCCAGAGATCACGCTGATGCGGGCCATAGACAAGCGCAACAGCACCAACTTCAGCTATGGCCAGACCAACTCGCCGTTCGAGTATGAAAAGCTGCGCTACGTGTACACCCAGGCGCGCAAGTTGCAGATCGCCGAATAGCACCTGCACCGCCTCTGTAGGAGCGGCCTTGCGCCGCTCCTACAGGAGACCGCTCAGCCCGGCAAACCGAGGAACTGGCACAACTCGCGCTTCTTGGCCAACGCATCCTTGCGCCCCAGCTCGATCAGCTCGCTGCAATAGCTCGCCTCGAACAGCAGATAGCTGAGCACCCCTGCACCACTGGTCCTGGTCGCCCCCGGTCCGCGCAGGAACAGCCGCAGCGCCGCCGGCAAGTCGCGCCGGTGCCGCGCGGCAATCTCGTCCAGCGGCTGGCTTGGCGCCACCACCAGCACCTCGATCGGTGCCAGCCCCAGGCGCCGTGCATCGAGGTGCGCTGGCAGCATGTGGCTGAGGTGGTTGAGGCGTTGCAGCAACTCGATGTCGTCTTCGAGGCTGTCGATGAAGGTGCTGTTGAGCATGTGCCCGCCGATCTGCGCCAGGCTCGGCTGCTGGCCGCTGAACACTCGCTGGGTGGGCAACGGCGGCGCCGGGCGCTGTGGGTTGCCACTGACGCCCACCACCAGCACGCGGCTGGCCCCCAGGTGCAGGGCCGGGCTGATCGGCGCCGACTGGCGTACCGCACCGTCGCCGAAAAACTCCTCGCCGAGCCGCACCGGGGCGAACAGCAGCGGGATGGCGGAGCTGGCCAACAGATGGTCGATGGTCAGCGGCGTGGGCATGCCGATGCGCCGGTGGCGCAGCCAGGGCTCGATGGTGTCGCGGCCCTGATAGAAGGTCACCGCCTGGCCGGACTCATAACCGAAGGCGGTCACGGCGATGGCGCGCAGCTGGTTGGCGGCCAGTGAATGGGCAATGCCGTCCAGGTCCAGGTGCTGATGCAGCAGTTTGCGTAGCGGGCGGCTGTCGAGCAGTGCCACCGGTACCTGGCCGCCCAGGCCCAGCAGGCTGTGGCCGACGAAACGGCTGGCCTGGCGGATAACCCCAGGCCAGTCGCTGCGCAGTACCAGGTGGCTGCGAAAGTTCTGCCAGAAGGCAGTCAGGTGCTGCACCGATTCGGCGAAGCGGGTGGCGCCGCTGGCCAGCTTGACCGCGTTGATGGCACCGGCGGAAGTGCCGACGATCACCGGGAACGGGTTGGCCGCGCCGGGCGGCAGCAGCTCGGCGATGCCGGCGAGCACGCCAACCTGGTAAGCAGCGCGGGCGCCGCCGCCGGAGAGGATCAGGCCGGTGGTGGGGGTCATCGAGTCCTTCCTGGATTACTGGTTGGTTCTAGGGCCTTTTCGCTGGCAAGCCAGCTCCCACAGGTACATCGCCGGGCACAGGTTATGCAAGATCCCTGTGGGAGCTGGCTTGCCAGCGATGAGGCCGGCCCTGCAATCGAAAGACTCAGCGCTTTTTCTTGTCGTACAGCCGCGGCTCGCCCTCAGGCCGCGACTTGAACCGCCGGTGCGCCCACAGGTATTGCTCCGGGCATTCGCGCAGCACACCTTCGACCCACTGGTTGATGCGCAGGCAGTCAGCCTCTTCGGTCTCCCCCGGGAAGCCTTCGAGCGGCGGGTGCACCACCAGGCGGTAGCCACTGCCATCTTCCAGGCGCTTCTGGGTGAAGGGGATCACCCGGGCCTTGCCCAGGCGGGCGAACTTGCTGGTGGCGGTAACGGTGGCGGCCGGGATGCCGAACAGCGGCACGAAGATGCTCTGCTTCATGCCGTAATCCTGGTCGGGCGCATACCAGATCGCCCGGCCCTTGCGCAGCAGCTTGAGCATGCCGCGCACATCGTCGCGCTCCACCGCCAGCGAATCGAGGTTGTGGCGCTCGCGGCCACGGCGCTGGATGAAGTCGAACACCGGATTGCCGTGCTCACGGTACATCCCGTCGATGGTGTGAACCTGGCCCAGCAGCGCGGCGCCGATCTCCAGGGTGGTGAAGTGCACGGCCATGAGGATCGCCCCCTCCCCTTCACGCTGGGCAGCCTGCAGGTGTTCGATGCCTTCGATGTGCGCCAGGCGGGCCAGGCGGGCCTGTGGCCACCACCAGCTCATGGCCATTTCGAAGAAGGCGATGCCAGTGGAGGCGAAATTTTCCTTGAGCAGGCGCTGCCGTTCGTCGCTGGAAAGCTCGGGGAAACACAATTCAAGGTTGCGCGCGGCAATGCGGCGGCGTTCGCCGGCCGCCCGGTACATCAGCGCACCGAGAGCGCGGCCGAGCCCGAGCAATGCGCGGTAAGGCAACTGGGCGACCAGCCACAACAGGCCCAGGCCAAGCCACAGGGCCCAGAATCGCGGGTGGAGAAATTGGCGGCGAAAACGCGGGCGTTCCATTGAAGCTTCCGGCAAGACAAGGGCCGGGCATTCTACATCGGTTGCGGGCAATCGGTCTTATCGCTATAAGTCAGGGCACTTTTCTCGCAACAAGCCGTCTATGCAGACCATGAGCCCTAACCAGACACCCGACAACGCCCCCGTGTTCCAGCTCAAGGGCAGCATGCTTGCCATCACCGTGCTGGAACTGGCGCGCAACGACCTCGAATCCCTCGACCGCCAGCTGGCGGCGAAGGTGGCGCAGGCGCCGAACTTCTTCAGCAACACGCCGCTGGTGCTGGCGCTGGACAAGCTGCCCCCTGACGAGGGCGCCATCGACCTGCCCGGGCTGATGCGCGTCTGCCGCCATCATGGCCTGCGCACCCTGGCGATCCGCGCCAACCGCATCGAGGACATCGCCGCGGCGATCGCCATCGACCTGCCGGTGCTGCCGCCTTCCGGTGCCCGCGAGCGCCCGCTGGAGCCGGAGCCAGAGGTGAAACCCGCCGAACCTGCACCGCCACCGGCGCCAGCCGAACCCGAAGTGCGCCCGACGCGCATCATCACCACGACGGTGCGCGGCGGCCAGCAGATCTATGCTCAGGGTGGCGACCTGGTGGTCACCGGCTCCGTCAGCCCGGGCGCGGAACTTCTTGCCGATGGCAACATCCATGTGTACGGCGCCATGCGTGGCCGGGCCCTGGCGGGGATCAAGGGCAATACCAAGGCGCGCATCTTCTGCCAGCAGATGACCGCAGAAATGGTCTCCATCGCCGGCCAGTACAAAGTCTGTGAAGACCTGCGCCGCGACCCGCTGTGGGGCTCGGGCGTACAGGTCAGCCTGTCCGGTGACGTGTTGAACATCACCCGTCTTTAACGGATACTTGCCGGCATTTTTAGCGCAACTTTTTACCGTTGCCGTTTTTTTGTATTTGCAGGGACGCCTGTCCCGATTATTTAGGGGTGAAACACCTTGGCCAAGATTCTCGTGGTTACTTCCGGCAAGGGGGGTGTGGGCAAGACCACCACCAGCGCCGCTATCGGTACCGGCCTCGCACTGCGTGGGCACAAGACTGTCATCGTCGACTTCGACGTCGGCCTGCGTAACCTCGACCTGATCATGGGCTGCGAACGCCGCGTGGTGTACGACTTCGTCAACGTGGTCAACGGCGAAGCCAACCTGCAACAGGCACTGATCAAGGACAAGCGCCTCGAGAACCTGTACGTGCTGGCCGCCAGCCAGACCCGCGACAAGGACGCACTGACCAAGGAAGGCGTGGAAAAGGTGCTGATGGAGCTCAAGGAGCAGTTCGAGTTCGTCGTCTGCGACTCGCCGGCCGGTATCGAGAAAGGCGCGCACCTGGCGATGTACTTCGCCGACGAAGCCATCGTCGTGACCAACCCGGAAGTCTCCTCGGTACGTGACTCCGACCGCATGATCGGCCTGCTGTCGAGCAAGTCGCGCCGCGCGGAACAAGGTGACGACCCGATCAAGGAACACCTGCTGATCACCCGCTACCACCCAGAGCGTGTCGAGAAGGGCGAAATGCTGGGCGTCGAAGACGTCAAGGAAATCCTCTCGGTCGAACTGCTGGGTGTCATTCCCGAATCCCAGGCAGTGCTCAAGGCGTCCAACCAGGGCATCCCGGTCATCCTCGATGACCAGAGCGATGCCGGCCAGGCGTACAGTGACACCGTCGACCGCCTGCTGGGCAAGCCCAAGCCACTGCGGTTCATCGAAGTGCCGAAGCAAGGATTCTTCGCACGCCTGTTTGGAGGCAAGTAAACCATGAACCTTTTTGACTTCTTTCGTGGCAGACAGAAACAGAGCAGCGCGTCGGTAGCGAAAGAGCGTCTACAGATCATCGTGGCGCACGAGCGTGGCCAGCGCAGCACCCCGGACTACCTGCCTGCCCTGCAGAAAGAGCTGGTCGAGGTGATTCGCAAGTACGTCAACATCGGCAATGATGACGTGCAGATCGAACTGGAAAACCAGGGCAGCTGCTCGATTCTGGAACTGAACATCACCCTGCCTGATCGCTGAGCCTTCAGCAGCCCCAGGTATACCTTGTGGGAGCGGGCTTGCCCCGCGATGGCCATCTGACGCTATCGCGGGGCAAGCCCGCTCCCACAATGCTTTGCAGAGAACGCCCGAACATGCCGCTGTCGAACATCCAGATCCTTCACGAAGACGCCGCCATCCTGGTGATCAACAAGCCGACCCTGCTGCTGTCGGTGCCGGGCCGTGCCGATGACAACAAGGACTGCCTGATCACCCGCCTGCAGGAAAACGGCTACCCCGACGCGCTGATCGTCCACCGCCTGGACTGGGAAACCTCGGGGATCATCCTGCTGGCCCGTGACGCCGACAGCCACCGCGAACTGTCGCGCCAGTTCCACGACCGCGAGACGGAAAAGGCCTACACCGCGCTGTGCTGGGGCCAACCGCAGCTGGACAGCGGCAGCATCGACCTGCCGCTGCGCTACGACCCGCCGACCAAACCGCGCCACGTGGTCGACCATGAGCAAGGCAAGCACGCCCTGACCTTCTGGCGCATCGTCGAACGCTGCGGCGATTATTGCCGGGTCGAGCTGACACCGATCACCGGGCGCTCGCACCAGTTGCGCGTGCACATGCTGTCGATCGGCCATCCGCTGCTGGGGGACCGCCTGTATGCCAACCCGCAAGCGCTGGCCGCCCATGAGCGGCTGTGCCTGCATGCCTCGATGCTGAGCTTTACCCACCCGGTGTCCGGGCAGCGGGTGAAGTTCGAGTGCCCGGCGCCGTTCTGAATTCATGTGGCTGCACCGGCCTCATCGCTGGCAAGCCAGCTCCCACAGGGTGCATCGAACGCTGTGGGAGCTGGCTTGCCAGCGAAAGGGTCGACACAATTTGTCGAGCAATTACGCTAAACTCGCGCCACTGCTGTCTGGAGTGACTTATGCGCGATGCCCTGAACGCCGGCCTGATTGAATTCCTCAAGGCCTCCCCGACGCCCTTCCATGCCACCGCAAGCCTTGTGCAGCGCCTCGAAGCCGCCGGTTTCCAGCACCTGGACGAACGCGACAGCTGGGCCACGGTGCCTGGCGGGCGCTACTACCTGACCCGCAACGACTCCTCGATCATCGCCATCAAGCTCGGCAAGCACTCGCCGCTGATGAGCGGCATCCGCATGGTCGGCGCCCACACCGACAGCCCATGCCTGCGGGTCAAGCCGCAACCCGAACTGCAGCGCCAGGGCTTCTTGCAGCTGGGCGTCGAAGTCTACGGTGGCGCCCTGCTCGCCCCGTGGTTCGACCGCGACCTGTCGCTGGCCGGGCGGGTCACCTTCCGCCGTGACGGCAAGGTCGAAAGCCAGCTGATCGACTTCAAGCTGCCGATCGCGGTGATCCCCAACCTGGCGATCCACCTCAACCGCACTGCCAACGAAGGCTGGATGATCAACCCGCAGACCGAACTGCCGCCGATCCTGGCCCAGGTGGCGGGCGACGAGCGCATCGACTTCCGAGCGCTGCTCACCGAGCAACTGGCCCGCGAGCACGACCTCAACGCCGACGTGGTGCTCGATTACGAGTTGAGCTTCTACGACACCCAGGACGCGGCACTGATCGGCCTGAACGGCGACTTCATCGCCGGCGCCCGCCTGGACAACCTGCTGTCGTGCTATGCCGGCCTGCAGGCGCTGCTGAGTGCCGACAGCGACGAAACCTGCCTGCTGGTGTGCAACGACCACGAAGAAGTCGGCTCCTGCTCGGCCTGCGGCGCCGACGGCCCGATGCTCGAACAGACCCTGCAGCGCCTGTTGCCCGAAGGTGACGCCTACGTGCGTACCGTGCAGCGCTCGCTGATGATCTCGGCCGACAACGCCCACGGCGTGCACCCCAACTACGCTGACAAGCACGACGGCAACCACGGGCCCAAGCTCAACGCAGGCCCGGTGATCAAGGTCAACAACAACCAGCGCTACGCCACCAACAGCGAAACCGCCGGGTTCTTCCGCCACCTGTGCATGGCCGAGGAAGTGCCGGTGCAGAGCTTCGTGGTACGCAGCGACATGGGCTGCGGCTCGACCATCGGCCCGATCACCGCCGGCAACCTGGGCGTGCGCACGGTCGACATAGGCTTGCCGACCTTTGCCATGCACTCGATCCGCGAGCTGTGCGGCAGCCATGACCTGGCGCACCTGGTGAAGGTGCTGACGGCCTTCTACCGCAGCCGCGACTTGCCCTGAGGCCGCGTCACATCCATCGCCGGCAAGCCGGCTCCCACAGGGTTGCGCTGTAGCTGTGGGAGCTGGCTTGCCAGCGATGAGGCCGGCATTGGCAACCCCCTGCCCCCGGTCAATCCGCCTCGCTGGCAAAGCGCTATGCTTGATACATGGCCCATCAAGCACAAGGATTGCCGCACCATGTCCCCGTTCCTGTCGCTGTTCATCCCGGTATTCGGGTTTCTCATGCTGCTGACCATCGGCTTCAGCCTGCGCGAGCGCAATATCGGCGTGCTGATGATGTGGATCGGCACCTTGGGCATCTTCGGCCTGACCTGCTGGAAGATCCTGGAGAAACTGCCCACATAAACCTCTACACTCGGTCAATCGTTTGACCTGAGGTAGATTTCCCGGTGCCTGCCCTCCTGCGTTGCCTGTTCCTGCTGTTTCTCCTGTTCGTCACCCCGGTGCATGCCGCTGGCCTGCCGAGCCTGCTTGGCTCCAGCACGCCCGCCCAGCCCGAGGCCACAGAGCCGCTGGGCAAGTCGCTGGACGAGGTGATCAAGAACCTGGAGAACGACCAGCAGCGCGCCAAGCTGTTGGCCGACCTGAAAAAGCTGCGCGACGCCAGCAAACAATCGCAACCCACCGTCGAACAAGGCGTGCTCGGCCTGATCGGCGGCGCCCTGCACGACTTCGAAAAGCAGTTCAGCGGTGACGCCAGCCCGTTCAACCGCTGGGCGCAGGAAATCAGCCAGGCCCAGGATGAACTCACCGCGCTGATGGTGCCGGTACACCAATGGCCGGCCATTCTCTTCGGTTTCGCGGCTGTCATCGCCGTATGGAGCCTGCTGGCCTACGCCTTCAACTGGATCGGCCACCGGGTGCGGGTGCGCTTCGGCCTTACCGAGGAACTACCGCAGCACCCACGCACCTGGGACCTGGTCCGGTTTGCCCTGCGCAAGCTCGGGCCGTGGCTGGTGGCACTGGTGTTCACCGTCTACCTGAGCTTCGCCCTGCCGCCGTCGCTGGGTAAATCCATGGCCATGGTGCTGGCGTATGCGCTGGTGGTCGGCACGCTGTTTTCGGCGATCTGCGTGATCGCCTTCTCGCTGCTCGACGGCCCGCACCGCCACCGCGCCCTGCACATCCTGCGCCACCAGGCGTTCCGCCCGCTGTGGCTGATCGGCAGTTTCGCCGCGTTCGGCGAGGCGATGAGCGACCCACGCCTGACTACCGCCCTGGGCAGCCATCTGGCCCATGGCCTGGCCACCCTGGCCAACGTCTTCGCCGCGTTGTGCACCGGGCTGTTCATCCTGCGCTTCCGGCGCCCGATCGCCCACCTGATCCGCAACCAGCCGCTGAGCCGGCGCCTGACCCGACGTACCCTCAGCGACACCATCGAGATCCTCGGCAGTTTCTGGTTCATCCCGGCGCTGCTGCTGGTAGCGGTTTCGCTGTTCGCCACCTTCGTGTCCGCCGGCGACACCAGCACCGCCCTGCGCCAATCGCTGATGTGCACGGTGCTGGTGGTGGTGTGCATGGTGCTCAACGGCCTGGTGCGCCGCCACGCCGCCAACCCCAAGCGCGCCAACAAACGCCAGGCGGTGTATACCGAGCGGTTGCGCAACTTCGGCTATGCCCTGGTGCACCTGTTCATCTGGCTGGTCTTCCTCGAGTTGGGGTTGCGCGTGTGGGGCTTGTCGATGATCGACTTCGCCGAAGGCGACGGCCACGAGATCAGCCTGCGCCTGCTGGGCCTGGCAGGCACCCTGATCGTCGCCTGGCTGGTGTGGATCCTGGCCGACACCGCCGTGCACCACTCCCTGGTGCGCTCGCGCCGGGGCCAGGCCAACGCCCGCGCACAGACCATGATGCCGCTGATCCGCAACGTGATGTTCGTGGCGATCTTCATCATCGCGGTGATCGTCGCCCTGGCCAACATGGGCATGAACGTCACGCCGCTGCTGGCCGGCGCCGGGGTCATTGGCCTGGCCATCGGTTTCGGCGCCCAGTCGCTGGTCGCCGACCTGATCACCGGGCTGTTCATCATCATCGAGGACTCGCTGGCCATCGATGACTATGTGGATGTCGGCGGCCACCTCGGCACCGTGGAAGGCCTGACCATCCGCACCGTGCGCCTGCGCGACATCGACGGCATCGTGCATACCATCCCGTTCAGCGAGATCAAGAGCATCAAGAACTACTCGCGCGAGTTCGGCTACGCCATCTTCCGTGTGGCGATCCCCCACAACATGAACATCGACCAGGCCATCACGTTGGTCCGCGAGGTCGGCCAGAAGCTGCGCAGCGACCCGTTGATGCGCCGCAACATCTGGTCGCCGCTGGAGCTGCAGGGGGTGGAGAGTTTCGAGTCGGGCTCGGCGATCTTGCGGGCGCGGTTCAAGACTGCGCCGATCAAGCAGTGGGAGGTGTCGCGGGCGTTCAACCTGGCGTTGAAGCGCCAGTTGGACGAAGCGGGGCTGGACCTGGCGACGCCGCGGTTGTCGGTGCAGGTGGTGACGGCCGGGGGTGGGGCAATGGCTGAAAGCAACGTTACCAGCTAGATCGCTTCGCGGGGCAAGCCCGCTCCCACGCTGCCGTCATGCTCACCACTGTGGACTGCCCCAAGAAGTTGGACACCAACCCAACCCTTGGGGGCAATCCACTACGTGGGAGCGGGCTTGCCCCGCGATGTTCACTTTATCCCGCCTCGGCGCGGATGCGGATCGCATCATGCCGCCAATACTCCAGGTCGCAATCGATCAGATGCCCGCGCTGGTCGCTGTTGACCCGGGTGATATGCAACCCCGGGCTGCCCGCTGACACTTTCAGCGCACTGGCGGCCTCCACCGGCAAGGCGGTCGGCAGGATCTCGAAACACACCTGGCCATACTGAATGCCGTATTCCCGGCCATAAATCTCGGTCAGCGACTGCGCCAGGTCCTGTTCGAGAATCCCAGGGAAGTAGCTCGGGTTGAGGTAATGCTCGGCATACAGCACCGCCCGCCCGTCGATCCGCCGTAAACGACAGATCCGCACCACGCTGGACAACGCCGGCAGGCGCAAGCGTGCGCAGATGGCCGCCGGGGCCGGCTGCAGCCGCGCCGACAACAGCTCGGTGCTGGGCAGCCGCCCCTGGTCCCGCACCATCGCATGGAAGTGGCTACGCTCGATCAGGTCGTAGGTCAGCCGCTCGGGTGCAACGAACCAGCCACGCCGCTCCTCGCGGTAGATCAGGCCCTGGGCCTCCAGCTGCACCAGTGCCTCGCGCAGGGTGATGCGCGTGGTGTCGAACACCTCGCTGAGCTTGCGTTCGGCCGGCAGCTTGCCGCCCGGCGCCAGCAGGCCGTGTTCGATCTGCTCCTGCAGGGCATGGCAGATGGCTGTTACCGCACGCGGTGGCGTCGCTTGCATCAAAGGTTACCTATCTGGACTAGTCCAGCCCCAGAACAGGGCATATGGAGCGTAGTGCAAGCCTAGTCACGGCTGATGAACATCCTGTGACAAAGGCTTTTAGCGGGGCTTGCCAGAACCGGGCCAGCCCCCGTGAATCAAGGCTTTCGATCTGGTCTACGCTGTATTGCCAAGGCTTGCGGCGCACTCTTCAGGCCCGCCCCTTACATCAAACTGTCACGCAACCGGCCTACCTTGGCTCAAGGTTTGCTGACCTAGACCAACGGTTGGCAGGCACCGCTTCATCACATAACAACGATTGCAAGGCACCCACCCAAGGAGCTTCGGATGAAAAAGTTGTTCATGGCGTCACTGCTCGGTTCGGCCATCGCGTTCTGCACCACGGCCATGGCCGAAGACCTCAAGGCCCTGGAAGATGCCGCCCGCAAGGAAGGCACGGTCAACAGCGTGGGCATGCCCGATGCCTGGGCCAACTGGAAAGGCACCTGGGAAGACCTGGCCAGCAAATACGGCCTCAAGCACAGCGACACCGACATGAGCTCGGCCCAGGAAGTGGCCAAGTTCGACGCCGAGAAGGACAACGCCAGCGCCGACATCGGTGACGTGGGTGCCGCCTTCGGCCCGATCGCCACCAGCAAGGGCGTGACCCAGCCCTACAAGCCAAGCACCTGGGAGCAGGTGCCGGCCTGGGCCAAGGACCAGGACGGCCACTGGGCGCTGGCCTATACCGGCACCATCGCCTTCATCATCAACAAGGACCTGGTCAAGGAAGGCGAGCGCCCCACCAGCTGGCACGACCTGGAAAAGGGCAAGTACAAGGTCGCCATCGGTGACGTCGGCACCGCCGCCCAGGCCGCCAACGGCGTGCTGGCCGCCGCCATTGCCTACAAGGGCGACGAGAAGAACATCGAGCCGGGCCTGCAGCTGTTCACCAAGCTGGCCCAGCAGAAGCGCCTGTCGCTGGCCAACCCGACGATCCAGACCATCGAGAAGGGCGAGATCGAAGTCGGCGTAGTGTGGGACTTCAACGGCCTGAGCTACCGCGAACAGATCGACCCCAAGCGCTTCGAAGTGCTGATCCCGTCCGATGGCACGGTGATTTCCGGCTACACCACCATCATCAACAAGTACGCCAAGCACCCGAACGCGGCCAAGCTGACGCGTGAGTACATCTTCAGCGACGCCGGGCAGATCAACCTGGCCAAGGGCCACGCCCGGCCGATCCGTGCCGAGCACCTGAAGCTGCCGGCAGACGTACAGGCCAAGCTGCTGCCCAACGAGCAGTACAAGGCCGCCCAGCCGATCAAGGACGCCGCGGCCTGGGAAGCGACCTCCAAGGCCCTGCCGCAGAAGTGGCAGGAGCAGGTGATCATCGAGATGGAATAAGGCAGCTACAAGATTCAAGCTGCAAGCTGCAAGTAAAAGCAGGCGATCGACATGCCTGTGTCTTCTTGCAGCTTGCCGCTTGCCCGCTTGTAGCTCCGAAGGGAGCCAACATGCAACACAACGTCATCCTGGTCCTGCTCGACGGCCTCAACCATCAGGTCGCCCACCACGCCATGGGCCACCTGCACGCCTACGTCGAGGCCGACCGCGCCGCGCTGTACCGCGTGGAATGCGAGCTGCCGTCGCTGTCGCGACCGCTCTACGAATGCATCCTCACCGGCGTGCCGCCGATCGACAGCGGCATCGTGCACAACAACGTCAATCGCCTGTCCAACCAGCGCAGCGTGTTCCACTACGCCCGCGAGGCCGGGCTGGGCACGGCGGCGGCGGCCTACCACTGGATGAGCGAGCTGTACAACCGCTCGCCGTTCGACCCGCTGCGCGACCGCCACACCCACGCGCCCAAGCTGCCGATCCAGCATGGCCTGTTCTACTACGCCGACCACTACCCCGATTCGCACCTGCTGGCCGACGCCGAATACTTGCGCCGGCGCCATGCACCGAACTTCCTGCTGGTGCACCCGATGAACATCGACGACGCCGGCCACCGCCATGGCCTGGACAGCAGCCAGTACCGCAACGCCGCGCGCAGCGCCGACATCCTGCTGGCCGACTACCTGCCGCGCTGGCTGGAAGAGGGCTACCAGGTGCTGGTCACCGCCGACCACGGCATGAACAACGACCGCTCGCACAATGGCCTGCTGGCCGAGGAGCGCGAGGTGCCGCTGTTCGTCTTTGGTGACGGTTTCAGCCTGGACCCTGCGGCCAAACCGCTGCAGACCGAGCTGTGCGGCACCATCTGCGAGCTGCTCGGTGCTGCGCACGACAAGACCGTCTGCCGGGAGCTGCTCAAGTGAATGCAAGCCCCCGTGGCCGCTACCTGGCCCTGCTCTGCCTGCTGCCGTTCGCCGTGTTCTTCATCATCTTCCAGATTGCCCCGCTGGCCTGGGTGGCGATCAACAGCCTGCAAAGCGAAAGCGGCTGGGGCCTGGCCAACTTCAGCAAGGTGTTCGCCTCGAAGTTCTACCTGCAGGCGCTGCAACGCAGCCTGGAGATCAGCTTCTGGTCGAGCCTGTTCGGCATCGTCATCGCTACCCTGGGCGCCTACTCGCTGCGCCAGGTCGATTCGAAACTGCGCGACTTCGTCAGCGCCTTCGCCAACATGACCAGCAACTTTTCCGGGGTGCCGCTGGCGTTCGCCTTCATCATCCTGCTGGGCTTCAACGGCGCACTGACCTTGCTGCTCAAGCAGATGGGCCTGCTCGGTGACTTCAGCATCTACTCCAAGACCGGGCTGATCCTGGTGTACACCTACTTCCAGATCCCGCTGGGGGTGCTGCTGCTCTACCCGGCCTTCGACGCCCTGCGCGAAGACTGGCGCGAATCCGCGGCGTTGCTGGGGGCCAACCACTGGCAGTTCTGGCGGCATATCGGCCTGCCGGTGCTCACCCCTGCCCTGCTCGGCACCTTCGTCATCCTGCTGGCCAACGCCCTGGGCGCCTACGCCACGGTCTACGCCCTGACCACCGGCAACTTCAACGTGCTGCCGATCCGCATCGCCGGCCTGGTAGCCGGCGACATCAGCCTCGACCCGAACCTGGCCAGCGCCCTGGCCATGGTGCTGGTGGGGCTGATGACCCTGGTCACGGTGGTCCATCAATGGCTGCTCAAGAGGAGCTACCATGCGCGCTGAAAAAACCTCCGGCGGGCTCTACCACAAGCTGGTGGTCTACCTGCTGTTCCTGATCCTGCTGCTGCCGCTGGCCGGCACCCTGCTCTACTCGCTGGCCACCAGTTGGTCGGCAACCCTGTTGCCCAGCGGCCTGACCTTCAAGTGGTACATCGCGCTGTGGAGCGAGCCGCGCTTTCTCGCCGCCTTCGGCCAGTCGCTGCTGGTGTGCGTGGGTGCGCTGCTGCTGTCGGTGGTGCTGATCCTGCCGCTGTTGTTCGTGGTGCACTACCACTTCCCGAAACTCGACGCGCTGATGAACGTGCTGATCCTGCTGCCGTTCGCGGTGCCGCCGGTGGTGTCGGCGGTGGGCTTGCTGCAGCTGTACGGCAGCGGGCCGATGGCCATGGTCGGTACGCCGTGGATCCTGATCGGCTGCTACTTCACCGTCGCCCTGCCGTTCATGTACCGGGCCATCACCAACAACCTGCAGGCGATCAACCTGCGCGACCTGATGGACGCCGCCCAACTGCTGGGGGCCAGCACCTGGCAGGCCGCGTTCCTGGTGGTGCTGCCCAACCTGCGCAAGGGCCTGATGGTGGCGTTGCTGCTGTCGTTTTCGTTCCTGTTCGGCGAGTTCGTGTTCGCCAACCTGCTGGTGGGCACCCGCTACGAGACCTTGCAGGTGTACTTGAACAACATGCGCAACAGCAGCGGCCACTTCAACAGCGCGCTGGTGATCTCCTATTTCGCCTTCGTGCTGGTGCTGACCTGGGTCGCCAACCGTTTGAACAAGGACAAGACCTGACATGAGCTTCGTCAGCGTACAGAAACTGCAAAAGAGCTACGCCGGCAGCCCGGTGTTCGAAAACATCGACTGCCAGATCGAGCGCGGCGAGTTCGTCACCCTGCTCGGCCCCTCGGGCTGCGGCAAGTCCACCCTGCTGCGTTGCATCGCCGGGCTGACGCCGGTGGACAGCGGCCATATCCTCCTCGACGGCCACGACATCGTGCCGCTCAGCCCGCAGAAACGCGGGATCGGCATGGTGTTCCAGAGCTACGCGCTGTTCCCCAACATGACCGTGGAGCAGAACGTCGCCTTTGGCCTGCGCATGCAGAAGGTCAAGGCCGAAGAAAGCCAGGCACGGGTGCGCGAAGTGCTCGACCTGGTCGAGCTGGGCAGCTTCGCCGGGCGCTACCCGCACCAGTTGTCCGGCGGCCAGTGCCAGCGCGTGGCGTTGGCCCGCTCGCTGGTCACCCGCCCGCGTCTGCTGCTGCTCGACGAGCCGCTGTCGGCGCTGGATGCGCGCATTCGCAAGCACCTGCGCGAGCAGATCCGCGCGATCCAGCGCGAGCTGGGGTTGACCACCATCTTCGTCACCCACGACCAGGAGGAGGCGCTGACCATGTCGGACCGCATCGTCCTGATGAACCAGGGGCGCATCGTCCAGAGCGGCGATGCCGAAACCCTCTACACCGCGCCCGTCGACCTGTTCGCCGCGGGCTTCATCGGCAACTACAACCTGCTCGACGCCGACAGTGCCAGCCGCCTGCTGCAGCGCCCGGTGACCAGCCGCCTGGCGATCCGCCCGGAGTCCATCACCCTGGGCGTGAACGGCGAGCTGGACGGCGAGGTACGCAGCCACAGCCTGCTCGGCAATGTCATCCGCTACCGCGTGCAGGTGCGCGGCGTGGAGCTGGTGGTGGACGTGCTCAACCGCTCGGCGGCCGACCTGCACGCCGACGGGCAGCGTGTATCCTTGTCGATCGACCCCACGGCGCTACGGGAAGTGGCCTAAGGAGATTCAACCCATGGCATTGGCAATTTTCGATCTGGACGAAACTCTGATCCACGGCGACTGCGCGTCGCTGTGGAGCGAACAGATGGCCCGGCTGGGCTGGGTCGACGGCAAGGCGTTCCTCAAGCGCGACCATGAACTGATGGAGGCCTACGGCAAGGGCCACCTGGCCATGGAGGACTACATGGCCTTCAGCCTGGAGCCGATCGCCGGGCGCACCCTGGAAGAGGTGGAGCACCTGGTCGAACCTTGGGTCGAGGAGGTGATCGAGCCGATCATCTATGGCGATGCCTGCCGCTGCATCGCCGAGCACCGCAAGCGTGGCGACCGCATCCTGATCATTTCCGCGAGCGGTGCGCACCTGGTGGGGCCGATTGCGGCGCGGCTGGGGGTGGACGAATACCTGGCCATCGATCTGGAAGCGGTCAACGGCGTCTTTACCGGCAAGACCCACGGCGTGCTGACCTACCGCGAGGGCAAGATCACCCGTTTGCTGGAGTGGCTGGACCAGGAGCAGGAGAACCTGGAAGGGGCGAGTTTCTATTCCGATTCGCGCAACGACTTGCCGTTGTTGCTGAAGGTGGATCATCCGCATGTGGTGAACCCGGATGCGGTGTTGCGTGAGCATGCCGAGAAAAATGGATGGCCAGTCCTCAGCTGGACCTGAGGCTTTGTGCTGACCCGATCGCCGGCAAGCCGGCTCCCACATATATCCCTGCGGCCTCGAAGCCTGTGGCGATCCTGTGGGAGCCGGCTTGCCGGCGATAAGGCCGAAATGCCTTACACCAGGCTCGGGTCGATCACCAGCACCAGCTTGCCCGACACCTGGTTGCTCTCGAGCTCGGCATAAGCCGCCTGGGCGAACTCCACCGGATAGGTATCGACCAGTTGCGCCGACAACCGCCCCTCAGCGAACAGCGGCCACACCTGCTGCCCCAGCTCGCGCAGCAGCTCAGCCTTGAACCCGTCATCGCGGTTACGCAGCGTCGACCCGGTAACCTGCAAGCGCTTGCCCAGCACCAGCGCCAGGTCCAGCTCGACCTTGCGCCCGCCCATCAGGCCGATGATCACCCAGCGCCCATCGCGGGCCAGCAGCTTGAGGTTGAGCGGCCCGTAGCTGGCACCGACCGGGTCGAGGATCACATCGAACGGCCCGAGCTGCTCCAGCGCGTCGAGGTTGGCGTTGCGCACCACACCGCCCGCCGCCCCCAGGCCCTGGCAGTAGGCCAGGCGCTCGTCAGAGCCGACGCTGACCCATACCGGGTTGCCGAAGGCCTTGCACAGCTGGATCGCCGCCGAACCTACGCCGCTGGCGCCAGCATGCACCAGCACCTTCTCGCCAGCCTTGAGGCCACCAAGCTGGAAGATGTTCAGCCAGGCCGTGGCGTACACCTCGGGGATCGCTGCCGCTTGGTGCAGGCTCAGGCCTTCGGGCACCGGCAGCACGTGGCGGGCATCGACCACCACCTCTTCGGCCATGCCGCCACCGGCCAGCAGGGCGCAGACCCGGTCACCGACGCGCCAGTCGGCGCCGGCGCCGACCTCTTCGATGATGCCGGCGCACTCCAGGCCCATATAAGGGCTGGCACCCGGCGGCGGTGGATAAAGGCCGGCCTTTTGCAGCAGGTCGGCGCGGTTCAGCCCCGCAGCGGCCACTCGAATGCGCACCTGCCCTGCGTCACAGGCCGGGCGTTCGGCCTCGACCCAGGCCACATGTCCGTCAACGCCTTGCAATGCCTTCACAGTGCCTCCATAGTTGAATCATATGACTGAGCCTGGGATCACCGTCCCAGGCTTTTTGCAGTATTTTCCCGGTTTCATGGAACCGGCGAACGGAAAAGACGGCCTACTATGCGTGATCAATTGCCTACACGTCGAATCAGCATGAAGCATTTCCTCCCCAGCACCGCCCTCGCCCTTGTCATCGGGCTTGGCAGCCTCACGCTCGGTGGCAATGCGGCCGCCGCCAACAAGTGGGACAGCCTGCAGCCGGACCGTGACGAAATCGTCGCCAGCCTCAACGTGGTCGAGCTGCTCAAGCGCCACCACTACAGCAAGCCGCCGCTGGACGACGCCCGTTCGATCATCATCTATGACAGCTACATCAAGCTGCTGGACCCTGCGCGCAGCTACTTCACTGCGGCCGACATCGCCGAGTTCGACAAGTGGAAGACGCAGTTCGACGACTTTCTGAAAAGCGGCAACCTCGACCCCGGCTTCACCATCTACAAACGCTACCTTGACCGTGTGAAGCAGCGCCTGGACTTCGCCCTGGCCGAGCTGAACAAGGGCGTCGACAAGATCGACTTCACCGTCAAAGAAGACCTGCTGGTCGACCGCAAGGACGCCCCGTGGATGAAGAATTCGGCCGAGCTCGACGACCTGTGGCGCAAACGCGTGAAAGATGAGGTGCTGCGCCAGAAGATTGCCGGCAAGGACTTCAAGCAGATCCAGGAAACCCTGACCAAACGCTACAAGAACCAACTGGCGCGCCTGGATCAGACCCGTGCCGAAGACATCTTCCAGGCCTACATCAACACCTTCGCCCAGTCGTACGATCCGCACACCAACTACCTGTCGCCGGACAACGCCGAAAACTTCGACATCAACATGAGCCTGTCGCTCGAAGGTATCGGCGCGGTACTGCAGAGTGACAACGACCAGGTCAAGATCGTGCGCCTGGTGCCGGCAGGCCCTGCGGCGAAAACCAAGCAGGTGGCCCCGGCCGACAAGATCATCGGCGTGGCGCAAGGCAACAAGGAAATGGTCGACGTGGTCGGCTGGCGCCTGGACGAAGTGGTCAAGCTGATCCGTGGCCCGAAAGGTTCGGTGGTACGCCTGGAGGTCATCCCGGCGAGCAATGCGCCGAACGATCAGACCAGCAAGATCGTCTCGATCACCCGTGAAGCGGTCAAGCTCGAAGAGCAGGCAGCGAAGAAGTCGGTGCTCAAGCTCAAGCAGGACGGCCGCGACTACAAGCTGGGGATCATCGAGATCCCGGCCTTCTACCTCGACTTCAAGGCGTATCGCGCCGGGGACCCGGACTACAAGAGCACCACCCGCGACGTCAAGAAGCTGCTCACCGAGCTGCAGAAAGAGAAAGTCGACGGTGTGGTCATCGACCTGCGCAACAACGGCGGTGGCTCGCTGCAGGAAGCGACCGAGCTGACCAGCCTGTTCATCGAAAAAGGTCCGACCGTGCTGGTGCGCAACAGCGACGGCCGCGTGGATGTGCTCGAAGACGAAAACCCCGGCGCCTTCTACAAAGGCCCGCTGGCGCTGCTGGTCAACCGCCTCTCGGCCTCGGCCTCGGAGATCTTCGCCGGCGCCATGCAGGACTATCACCGCGCGCTGATCATCGGTGGCCAGACCTTCGGCAAGGGCACCGTGCAGACCATCCAGCCGCTCAACCATGGCGAGCTCAAGCTGACGCTGGCCAAGTTCTACCGGGTTTCCGGGCAGAGCACCCAGCACCAGGGCGTGCTGCCGGACATCGCCTACCCGTCGATCATCGACACCAAGGAGATCGGCGAGAGCGCCCTGCCCGAAGCCATGCCGTGGGACACCATCCGCCCGGTGATCAAGCCGGTGGCCGACCCGTTCAAGCCGTACCTGGCCCAGCTCAAGGCACAGCATGAAGCGCGCAGCGTCAAGGATGCCGAGTTTGCCTACATCCGTGATCGCCTGGCCCTGACCCAGAAGCTGATGGACGAAAAAACCGTCAGCCTCAACGAACAGGACCGCCGCGCGCGCCACGACCAGATCGAGGCCAAGCAACTGGCGCTGGAAAACATCCGCCGCAAGGCCAAGGGCGAAGAACCGCTCAAAGAGCTGAAGAAAGAGGACGAGGACGCGCTGCCGGCCGAGCCGGACGACACCAAGCCGGAAGACGACGCCTACCTGTCGGAGACCGGGCGCATCCTGCTCGACTACCTGAGCTTGAGCACTTCGGTAGCCAAGCACTGAGGTGATGGCAATTTAATGTGAGCCGTCATCAAACAGTCATCTGGCTGTCGTGAAATAGAAGGGCCGAGCGTGAAAACGCCCGGCCTTTTTCTATTCAGGAAGCAGTCCATGACCGTCACCGAACAGCTCAGCGCACTGAGCGCCATCCTGGCTCAACGTAGCGTGCACAGCCTGTTCCAGCCGATCGTCTGTCTTACCGAACGGCGCATTCTCGGCTATGAAGCCTTGAGTCGCGGCCCCTCCAACAGCCCGCTGCATTCGCCACTGAACCTGTTCGCCATCGCCCGCCAGGCCGGGCGCCTCAGCGAACTGGAAGTGCTGTGCCGCGAAACCGCCTGCCGGCGTTTTGCCGAGCAGAACCTTGAGGGCAAGCTGTTCCTCAACGTCTCCCCCGAGTCCTTGCTTGAACCGCACTACCCGTCCGGGCGCACCCTGAAGATGCTCGAACAGGTCGGCCTGTCGCCCAGCCGGGTGGTCATCGAACTCACCGAGCAGACGCCCACCGAAGACTTCCAGCTGCTGTTCAACGCCCTGCACCACTACCGCGACATGGGTTTCTCGATTGCCCTGGATGACCTCGGCGCCGGCTATTCCAGCCTGCGCCTGTGGTCGGAGCTGCGCCCGGACTACGTGAAGATCGACCGTCATTTCATCGACGGTATCCACCAGGACCCGCTCAAGCGCGAGTTCGTCGGTTCGATCCTGCAAATCGCGCGCGCCTCACGCGCCCAGGTGATCGCCGAAGGCATCGAACTGGCAGAAGAGCTGACCGTATTGGCTGAAATGGGCGTCGAGCTGCTGCAGGGCTATCTGCTTGGTCGCCCTCAGGAGACCGCTGCGCGTGAATGCTCGATCCTGCCGCCACTGGCGCCGGGCAGCCCTGGAGCGTTGAACGAAGACAGCGCCGACCTTGGCGCCCTGCTCATCCAGCAGCCGGCGGTGCCCCTGGAAACCGCCACCCAGCAAGTGTTGGAGGCCTTCCGCGGCCAAGCCAACCTCAATTCCCTCGCCGTACTGGACCAACAGGGCAAGCCCTGTGGCATCGTCCACCGTCATTCGTTGCCCGAAGACCTGCTCAAGCCTTTGGGCTGCAACCTGTTGGCAGCCAAGCCCGTCAGCCAACTGATGAGCAGGGACTTTGTGGTGGTCGAACGTGGACAATCGCTGCAGCAGGTCAGCCGCCTGCTTACCGGCCGGGCGCAACAGCGCATCGAGGAGGCGTTCATCATTACCCAGGGCGGCCGTTACCTGGGGCTGGGGCGGGTGATCGACGTGCTCAAGCTGATCACCGAACAACAGAGCGAGCGTGCCCGCGATCAAAGCGCCTGTTGCTAGGTGGGCCAGCGCATGTGAAAGCGACTGTTTTGTACTGACTGCATTGCGCCCCTCAGATACAACGCTTGGCGTCAAAGCGGCGCGCCGCCTGCTTCGCGGGTAAACCCGCTCCCACAGAAGTTACGCAGCCCTTGTGGGAGCTGGCTTGCCAGCGATGGGGCCGGCACTGCCGACCTGTTTCACGCCTCTTCCGGATACCGGTACTCGAACACCCGCACCACTTCCGAGGCATGCCACGACGCTGCCTCCATACCATCCACCGGCCCATTGAACCTGCCCAGCCGCTCTACGCACTCGAAAAAACCGGTACGTGGCAGGCGGCTGGCGCCCTGGCTGATCACCAGCGAGCTGCGCAACGGCTGCTCGGCACGGGCATCGAGCAGCGCCAGGTATTCCAGGGCAGCGGTCAGTGTCTGCATGGCCGGGCTGGGTAGCTGGAGACGTTCGAGCAATGCACGGTAAGTGAGCAGGTGGCGTTGTCGGCGGGCCAGGTCGAGCTCGGTCAGCAGACTCTCCCAGTGCTGACGGCTGATCCTGACCTGGCTCATGACGGCTCGCTCCAGCCACCAATGCCCAGGTGCCAGGCCAGGCTGCGCAGGATCGCTGCGTCAGGGCGGCGCTCGCCGGCCTCGATCATCGCCAGGTAAGCCGGGCTGATGCCCACCGTGCGCGCCAGTTGCTCGGGGGGCAGGCCCTTGGCTTGACGCAACGACGCCAGCTCGTCCAGGGAGCGCAGGCTCGCGCTCTGCGTTGTGCTTTCGACAGTGTCGCTGTTGCCTGGCGCCGTGGCAGGTGCCTGGCCCGCGGCGGCCAGCAGCGCCTGATACTGCTCCCAGGGAACCACTGCGTACTCGGGCTGACCGTCCCGGCTGATGACCTGAATACCCATACAACCCCCTTGACGTTGGATCACGGCATGTAATCCCTAGGCATAACGCTTATGCCAATTATATTACCAACCTCGGGGGTCTGTGCGCTCGCTGCTTATTCAGCGGTTGGGGCGCTCCAGGCGCAGCGCCTCGGGCGTGTCCGGCAAGCGCTCGACCACCCGCAGTTTCTCCGGCGCCTGGCTGTCGCGCCAGGCCCTGAAGCGGCTCAGCTCATCGGCCACGGTCTTGAGTACCCAGCCGAGCACGGCGATATCGTCAAGCAAGCCCACACCCAGCAACCAGTCGGGGATCGCATCCAGGGGGCTGACGAAATACAGCAGCCCGGCGACGATGGTCACCAGCGCCTTGGGGCTCACGGCACGGTACTCGCCGCGCCACCAGGCCAGGCACAGGGCCTGCATCAGCCGCACATCCTCGCGCAGCTGGCCAAGCTTGGGCCCCTTGCGCGCGACCGCGAACAACAGTGCCGGCAAACGGCCACGGCTGAGCAGGCGCTCGGCAAGCGGCAGAAAACGGGCGAAATTCCAGGGAGCGCTCATGCAACCTCCAGAGCAACGGACAGTTATCCACATTTATTGTGGATAACCTTGTGAACAGGACCGCCTTTGCGCCGCTCGGTGCCCGCCGGGCAAGGGCCGGGCACGGATCGGGCGTTTTTTACACAGTCGTTTCAATCGCGCAAACGTTTTGCGACAACCCGCCGCAGGATCACCTACGGCATTGCTTGCGACAGTGAAGGACGCCAGCGGTTCGCGTCAACCACCGGCAAAAACGACGACGCCCCGTCGAAACGGGGCGTCGTTGTACAGCAAAGGTTGCGCTTACTCAGCCTGGGCTGGTTCGGCGTCCTGCTTGCTCGGGTCTTTGATGCCCAGCAGTTCCAGGTCGAAGACCAGGACCGAGTTGGCCGGGATCAGCGGGCTCGGGCTCTGGGCGCCGTAGGCCAGCTCAGCCGGGATGTACAGCTTGTACTTCTCGCCGACATGCATCAGTTGCAGACCTTCGACCCAACCCGGGATCACGCCGCTGACCGGCAGGTCGATGGGGGCGCCGCGCTCGACGGAGCTGTCGAACACCTTGCCATCGATCAGCTTGCCTTCGTAGTGAACGGTCACTACATCAGTCGGTTTTGGTTGCGGGCCATCGGCCTTCTTCACCACTTCGTACTGCAGGCCCGAAGCCGTGGTGACCACGCCAGCCTTCTTGGCGTTTTCTTCCAGGAACTTCTTGCCGGTGGCGGCAGCTTCTTCGCTGGCCTTGGCCAGGCGCTCTTCGGCGCGCTTCTGCAGGGCGGAGAAGGCCTCGACCAGCTCTTCGTCCTTCAGGCGCTGTTCTTTCTTGCCAACCGCGTCCTCGATACCTTGGGCGACAGCTTTCGAATCCAGGTCGTCCATGCCTTCCTGAGCCAGGCTCTTGCCCATGTTCAGGCCGATACCGTAGGAAGCTTTCTGTGCCGGAGTCTTCAGTTCGACGCTGCTGGTCTGGGCATCGCAGCCCGCCAGCACCAGACCTACCAGGGCAACCGCAGCCGCCAGACGAGTTTGTTTCATGCTGATTCCTTGTTCATGCGCCAGAGGGGCAAATCAGGGTAAAGCCGCGAGCTTATCAGGCGGCCACGACCAATGGCTACCGGCATAGGAGCCAGGAAAGCGCGATAAGTTCCGGTATTGAAACTGCTGATGTCACAGCGCCAAGCCATGCAGCGCGAATTGCGTCGACGGCGAGATGCCAGATCGCCATCACCGCCCTCGATCCAGTGCCTGACAAAGGGCCCCGAGGCCCCGCGCTGTGGCCCGTTCAGGGGTACAGGCCGTCCCGGTACTGCCCGGCCACCTCGCGCAGCACTTCACACACCCACTGCGCAGGCAGGCTCGCCGGCAAGGCGGCGTTGCGGCAAATGCCCACCGAGCCGCCCGGCTCGCGCACGCCCAGGTCCAGCTCGGCCAGTTCGTTACGGCGCAGGTCGAGCAGCACCGCGTCGCGCGGCGCCACCCACAGCGCATTGCTGCCCAGCAGGTAACGACGGCTCAAGGCCAGCGACAAGGTTTCCAGGCGTTGTGCCGGCAGCGGGATACCGCACTGCACGAACAGGCTGTCGGCGTGCTGGCGAATGGTGGTGCCCTGGGGCGGCAGCACCAGCGGGTAAGCCCCCACCTGTGCCCGCTCCACCGGCGTACTGGCCAGCAGCGGGTGGCCCGGGCGCACCACCAGGGCCATCGATTCGCTGTACAGATGCTCGAACGACAGGCCCTGGATCTGCGGGCTGTCGGTCATGCGCCCGACCACCAGCTCCAGCTCGCCAAGGCGCAATTGCCCGAGCAATTGCGCGCTCACCCCGGTGACCACGCTGATCACCAGTGCTTCATGGCGCTGGTGCAGGCGGCACAGCACCTCGGGCATCAGCAGGCCCTCGACCGTCGACAGCACGCCGATACGCACCTGCGAGGGCGTCCTGGCATCGCCGCGCACACTGCCCACGCCATCGCGCAGGGCCTGCACGCTGGGCCCGGCGTACCGCATGAAACGGGTGCCGGCGGGGGTCAGGGTGACGCCCAGGTGGGTGCGCTCGAACAGCCGCGCTTCGAGCAGGTCTTCCAGTTCCTTGAGGGTCTTGGAGATGGCCGGCTGGCTGATGGCAAGCACATCGGCGGCACGGGCCAGGCTGCCCTGCCGGGCAATCTCCAGGAAGCACAGCAGGTGGCGGAACTTGATGCGGGTGTCGAGGTTCATGCGAGGCAGTGTATCTGTAGGTGTCGGCGCGTGGGAAACGGCGATTGCCGTGGGAGAAACTGTCGGCTGGTGAACAGCAACCTTCGCCTTGGCCCGGCTTTGCCAGGCTTCGCCAGCATCGATACTTCTTGAGGCGGCCGGTGCCGCCCCCTATTCATTGCACCTATGCTGAGTCACGATCAAGATTCAATCCTAGCGCTTTACATTGCTCAACCAAGGTTTCGCTAAGGACATGCATGAATTTTATGTAATCTGATTTGCTTATGTCCAATAGAAGCAGATCTTCTCCCTCCCAAAGTCTAACCACCATGCTCTCGTGGTCGTCAATTCTTACAAATCCTACAAAGTCACCGTCAAAACCTTCTACCCCAATAGGCAGAAAGGAATTTCTTATGTCCGATTCAGCTTCTTGTATTTTAGCTTTCAGCTGACTGACTGTTAATCTTATTGGCTCGTTAACTTCTGCTCGTTTAAACAAGTCCTTGATGGCGCCATCTAGAGCTGCGGCCAGCATTAGCTGGCCATAGTCGCCGACTGTTACATCGCCAAAAATCAAACAGCACTGTGTGAAGTGAACACTTCCATCATCGGATTTGAATATGTCAATTTTGGCCTTAAGCTCAACCATGTTGTCACTCTGAGCTACCGTTTTCGAAATGGAAGTACTCTTGAGCTGCGGACGAAAATTTCTGTATAAAGACAGAAAATTTTTCTTTCTCACTCTTTATACAAAAGTGCCTGTTTTTTACTGCCCAATCGTACACAGAAATGCCAACAGGATATTTGGTGAGCACACCGCTCAGGCCATTATTTTTTATCCACTCCTCTGCGCCACCTAGCTCCAAAAATACTGCAGATGGGAATCGCCCTTCTGCCCCGTTAAAAACCCAAACTTCTTTCATGATGTGTTCCTTTATCTCTATACGTTCAGGTTGGTCGCAGCACGGGCAGTCATCGGGTGATTTTTGGCACCTATTCCAACGCTGGATTTTATCTACGCTACGCCTCAAGCAGGCAATGCACAATGCGACCGGTGTCGCCTTCTTCGCGCGGCGGTAAGCTTTCCCAGGCCAAGGTGTCGCTTGAGTAGGCCAGGGCTTTCTATGGTTGTGGCGCGGAGATTAATTGCAAGTTTTGTGGCTTTAATATGGCTGCGACAAGAGTTTGAATTTAGGTCTTAACCAATGCCTTGCTTTATGCACTGAACTGGCAGAATGTTATTGATGGACCATAGTCATCAATATTGTTTTCGACAGATATCGCAAACTTCTTTTCAGGGAACCTATCACGCAAAATCAAACCCCAAGAGTACTTCAGTAGCGCCGACAGCCTTACAAACACTTCATCTGACACATTACCCGGACACCCATCATACATATCATAGAGCAATGTATGATTCATGCTTTTCTCTATACTTGAAGTGCATTCTCCTTTTTTTCTCAAGGATAGATAGGTGGATTCATTGAATGAAAGTTCAAGAAACACACCGTCGTCGACGCATAGCATGTCGGGCAATAGCAACTTGCTTACGACCAAAGTATCCTCCGGGTGGCATTCACTACGAAGGTATGAGAAAAGGTTGAGACCTGATGGGTTTTCCCATTGCTCTCGCCATGACTCATACTTCTCCAACCTTCCCAAGTCCGGAGTGGAATGAAGTTTATTCATGGTATTTCCTCTGCAGTTGCTGGGCGCGGCGGCAATTTTGAGGATGGTGAGTTTACTCTGACTACCCCATTTGGAAAAGTATTCCTACCATACTCTAGTACGTGGGGCGTTGGCATGCGACCGTGGGCAGAACCGGTAACATCTACACGTTTCAGAATGCGGCCGTGCTCATCATAGGTTACGTAACTTGTTATATTAGCCTGATTGTCGAATCTGTATATGAAATGCATCTGCACTCGCCCATATTTCGTTGAAACGGGGATTCGCAATGCGAATGTACCCCATTACAATCCGCCTCCCGCTTCGCCTTGCCCGGCCTTCACGCAGACACATCTCATACAGACCCTAGTGAACTTCACCGGCAGGGTATCCTAGCCAGATGAAGACACTTTCAAAAAAGATACTTGAGCTTGACTATAAGTTGGTCAAATACCTCAAAACGCCCGGATACTCGGATGAAAAATCTTCCGACTTAAGAAATGAGATGGCAGTTTCTCTTTCACTGTCAGGTGATTTTTTTATGTACTCAAGCAATAATTCAAAGTCACCATAATCAAGCTCAATACCGACCAAGGTTATTGCCCACTCCTTATTCGGAGCTCGTTTAATTATGCCATCAAGCTCTGCGATCAGAGCCGGGTAGAAGATGCGACGATCAATTGCTTCAAGCATATTCCGGGTGCGCTCTTGAATTCCGAAATCATCGGCATCAGAGAATGACTGAAGAAGCGCCAATACTACTTCGTAGCTCATATGCTCTTCTGCCTCACTTAAGAGAGTCAGAAACTTTTCATGACTCCCATCGCCTTCGAATTTTTCACACGTATGCAAGCGTGTACGCCAGTGATCAAAATTGAAAGTCATTGACATTTCGTACTCTCACCATTAGAGACAGATCCATTTCCCTACTGACCTAGGCTGCGAATGTGGGTAGATCGCAGTGAATCATGATGGTTTGTGTTTTTTGTATTCATGCTTGACTCATACAAGCGGTAGCCACCGTAACTGTGGCTACCGGTGAGTTCCGGTCTGGCGCGAGGGGAACTCCATATCAGAAGTTTAGATTTGTGGTTCGAAGTACCAGATCAAAAACTCGTTGAAGCTTTTCCAACGAGCAGGGAGCTCGCCATTAAGGAATTCATCAAGACGTGAAATGTCGAGATCGTAAACGGCACCGTCGTTTATTCCGTATAAGTACATCCCCTCGCTTTCGTCTGACGATAGCGCGAGATAGTTCTTCGGTATTTCGTACCTATCCCAGACATAATCAGTTTGATCTGGGATTGCTGGGATATCTGGACCTTCAATATCAAGGAGTTCGGCGACAGGCCGGGGACTTATAAAGCTGCCTTGATACTTAAGGTAGAAGCGCCCGAATTCCGTGTCTGCCGCCACTCCTAGTTGCTTAAGCGCCGACGCTGCATTATTTTGATCCGCTCTGGCGACATCGCCCTTGTAGCTACTTAAGTATTTTGTGACTTCCGATGGAATCATATGCTGCAGCCTCCTCTTCTCGATTTATTCACTTCTGCCGCACGATCTTTCCAGTACTGCCCTCGGTCAATGTCAAAAGCATTGCGATCAACAGGGAAGTCTGGGTTCTTCTTGTTTCCGTGTGCATGCAAGGCTTCTCGGCCTCGACCTCTTGCAGCCCTGTGTGTACTTGTTGTTACCTCGAACAGTGGCCCGATCGACTGTTGACGGGAGTGGTGAAGCTGAAGCTGCTGCGGCACACCATTCTTCATCATGTAAGGGGCGCCACCTTCCATGGCCCGTTGTAAATTTGTCTTACCTTTGTGCTCCATATCCCAGTCGATGTTTTGCTGGTAAACAGTGTAGGTAAGCCCGGTGCCTCGGTTACATGGCCCCCAGCTTCCCTTTTTGAAGCGGTTCAAGCCGAGTGGATCGAGCCAGTCTATTGGATTCGGCGCATAATGATAAAAATTGAGTCCACCAGCCAAACCAATAGGGTCTTGGCTTACAAACCGTCCCGCAATGGGGTCGTAGTACCGGTGCCGGTTGTAATGTAGCCCCGTCTCATGGTCCTGGTATTGCCCTTGGAAGCGAATCGGGTTGCCCAGGCCGTGCTGTTTGGCCCATTCCGAACGCTCTTCGCGCACTTCTCCCCAGGCCTTGTATTCCCCCGTCCAAGCGACATTGCCCTGCTCGTCGGTGAGCTCCATCGGCGTGCCGAGGTGGTCGCAGTGATACCAGGCAATCGCCTCGAACGCCTGTGGTTTCACCTCGGTATGCCACAACGGATCCTGCTCGAAGTCGTACTCGCGCTGACTCCAGTCCGGCACCTTGTGCAGCCGGATCGGGCTCTTGCGCAG
>NZ_JBOBDM010000052.1:0-43681 GCF_050586605.1 Pseudomonas sp. ES1
ATCAGGCAGCGCTGGCCTTGCGTTCAACCGCCGCCGGCTGCAGCAGGGCGAACAGATCCTTCGGATTGGCCAGTTCCGGCACCAGGTTGATGTCATGGCCAATGTCCAGCGCCTTGGCCACATCCAGCACATAGCGCAGCGCCGAGTAGTCCTCGATGGCAAAACCGACCGAGTCGAACAGCGTCACCTGCTCGGCGCTCTCGCGCCCGGCCGCGATGCCTTCGACCACCTGCCAGAACTCGGTGGTCGGCGAATCGGCTGGCATCTGCTGGATCTCGCCTTCGATACGGCTCTGCGGTTCGTACTCGACGATCACCCGGGCCCGCTCGACGATCTCGCGGTGCAGTTCGGTCTTGCCCGGGCAGTCACCGCCCACGGCATTCAGGTGCATGCCGGGCTCGATCATTTCGGGGGTGAGGATGGTGGCGTAGGCCTTGTCGGCGGTGACCGTGGTGACGATGTCGCTGCCGCGCACCGCATCGGCCACGCTGGCGGCGATGGTCAGTTTCAGCTGTGGGAAGCCGGCCAGGTTGGCCGCGAGTTTTTCCGAGGCTGCGCGGTCGATGTCGAACAGGCGAATCTCCTCGATGCCCAGCAGGGTGTGGAAGGCGATGGCCTGGAACTCGCTTTGCGAACCGTTGCCGATCAGCGCCATGCGCTTGCTGTCCTTGCGCGCCAGGTAGCGGGCGGCCAGGGCGGAGGTGGCGGCGGTGCGAATCGCGGTGGTCAGGGTCATCTCGCTGAGCAGCACCGGCGCGCCGGTATCGACGTCGCCCAGGGCGCCGAAGGCCATCACCGTGAGCAGGCCGTTGTGGGTGTTCTTGGGGTGGCCGTTGACGTACTTGAAGGCGTACAGGCTGGCGTCGGACACCGGCATCAGCTCGATCACCCCGTCCGGCGAGTGGTTGGCCAGGCGTGGGCATTTTTCGAAGTCGTGCCAGCGCAGGTAGTCCTGGCGGATGTACTCGGCCATTTCTGCCAGGCAGGTGGGCAGGCCCTTGCGGTTGACCAGGCGGGCGAGGTCTTGCACGTCGATATAGCGGGTCATGGTGATTCTCCTTTGAATTCAGTGGCGCGAGGGCAGGTGGACTTCGGCGAGCATGCAGCGCGCGCTGCCGCCGCCGATGCGTTCGATATGGTCGATGTTCACCACCAGCGGGTGGCTGTGGCGCTCGACCTGGCTGCGCTGGCCGGCGTCCAGCGAGCGCCAGGCGCTGCGCGACATCACCAGCAGCGAGCGACCGTCGCGGTCGTGCACTTCGAGCATGTTGCCGGCGAAGTTCTCCAGCTGGTCGTGATTGAGCGCCAGTACCTGCTTGCCGGTGTCGCGCAGCGAGTGCTCCAGGGCCTGGCGTTCGCTGGCGTGGGGCAGGGCGTCGAGGCACACCACGGCGAGCTGGCGGCCGACGTTCATCATCACGTTGCTGTGGTAGATCGGCGCGTGCTGGCGGTCGACGGCGTGGAACAGGCACAGGCGGTAGTCGAGCTGCTCGGCGAACTGGCGCAGGGCCTGTTCGTGGGTGCGGCCGGAGTGGCAGGCATAGCTGATGCGGTGTTCGCGGTCCAGGACCATGCTGCCGGTGCCTTCGAGGAACAGATTCTGCTGTTCCAGCGGGCTCAGATCGACGGTCTGTCTGATGCTGAAACGCTCGTCCAGTGCCCGCAGCACGCCCTTGCTGCGCTCCAGGCGGCGGTTCTGGCCTTCCATCGGGTAGAGCACCAGGCTGCCGTCGGCGTGGCTGCTCCACCAGTTGTTGGGGAAGATCGAGTCGGGCGTGTGCGGCTCGGGGGTGTCCTGCACCACCAGCACCTCGACGCCGTGCTGGCGCAGGCTGGCGACGTAGCCGTCGAACTCTTCCAGGGCCTTGGCGCTGGCGGTATCAGGGTCCAGTGGGGCCTGCTGGAAGCGGTTGTTGACGGCGGTGTCCGGGTTGAAGGCGAACCGCGCCGGGCGAATCATGAGGACGGTATTTGTTGTTTGCATTGGGCACGCATCCACGGGTGGGCTGTGTGACCATTGTCGGGCGGATCAGGGCGTAATCCCGGCTGAAGCGCGTGGGGTGGGCGGCGGGTTCAGCTGAAATGGCGGGTTTGGCAGCGGAATCTGTTGTGTCCGTGCTGGCCTCATCGCTGGCAAGCCGGCTCCCACAAGATGGCGTGCGCTATTGCAGGATCTTTGTGGGAGCTGGTTTGCCAGCGATGAGGCCGGTACAGGTACTGCATCACCCGCTGGAAATCACCAGGCCTTGTTCGCGCAAACGCTTGTAAAGAGTCGTGCGGCTAATCCCCAACGCTCTGGCTACAGAAGAGAGATTGCCATTGGCACGCTGCAGCAGTTTGCCCAGGTCGCTCGGGGCGTGTTCAGGTGCTGCGCTTTCCCCGGCCTCGGCCAGAAAACTGTCCGGCAGATGCTCCTCCCCGACCGGCTGATCGCCAGCCAGTGCCAGCGCCACCTGCATCACACTGACCAGCTCACGCAGATTGCCCGGCCAGGGATGCCGCTCCAGCAACAGCAGCACATCATCCGCCAGGCGCTCGGGCTGGCCGGGCTCGCGATGGCGCCCATGCACCTCTTCGATCAGCGCGCGGCGGTCGCTGCGTTCGCGTAGCGCCGGCAGCACCAGGGTCAACCCGGCGATGCGGTAATAAAGGTCTTGGCGAAAACGCCCGGCACGTACCTCGGCGGCGAGGTCGCGGTTGCTCGCCGACACCACGCGTATGTCCAGCGCCACCGGCTCGCCGCTGCCCAGCGGCTGGATGCTGCGGGCCTGCAGTACACGCAGCAGGCGGGCCTGGGTGGCCAGCGGCATGTCGCCGATTTCGTCGAGGAACAGCACGCCGCCGTCGGCCTTGCGGATCAGCCCGGGGTTGCCTTTATGGTGGGCGCCGGTGAAGGCGCCTTTTTCGTAGCCGAACAGCTCCGACTCCACCAGTTCGGCCGGGATCGCCGCGCAGTTGACCGCGATCAGCGGCTGGCGCGCCCGGCTGCTGGCCTGGTGCAGGGCGTTGACGAACACCTCCTTGCCTACCCCGGTCTCGCCCTGCACCAGCAGCGGGATGTCCTTCTCCAGCAGCACACCGGCCTGGGCCAGCGCCTTGCTCACACGCGCATCCGTGGAGCTGGGCACACGGCGCGCAGGTGGCCGGCGTGGCCCCTGCCACTGGCAATGCAGGCGTTGGCGGCCATGGGCGAGCAGGGCGAAGGGGCGGCCTTCGGCGTGTTCGAGGATCTGCCGCAACGGCACCTGGAACAGCTGCGCCAGATGCAGGTGGCGCGGGTCGACGCCCAGCAGGCTGCCTGCGCGGTGGTTGGCCGCACGCACCTCGCCGCGCTCGTCGAACAACAGCAGGCCGGCCCAGGGGCTGTCGAGGTTGTCGGCGGCGGTGTTGAACAGCAGCTGCCAATGCTGCTCGCCGGGCCCGGCGAGGATCAGCCGGTTTTCCAGGCTCTGGCTGAGCATGCGCACCAGGCCCAGGGTCTGGGCGGCGGGCAGGTAGCCGTCGCTGGCCACGTCGAGTACGCCGACCAGGCGCCGTTCGGCGTCGAACAGCGGTGCGGCGGCGCTGGCCATGTAGCGGTTCTGCCTCAGGTAGTGCTCGTCCTGGCCGACATGGATGGCCTCGCCGCACACCAATGCTGTGCCCAGCGCGTTGGTGCCGACGCCTTGTTCGCGCCAGCGTGCGCCGGGGCTGAAGGCGTGCTGCTGGCGGGGGTCGACGAAGCGCCGGGTACCCCAGGCGCCGAGCAGGCAGCCGCTGGCGTCGCCGAGCATCACCAGGTGGCTGGCGTTGCCCAGCAGGTGCGCGTATTGCGGCAGCACGTCGTCATGGGTGAGGCGTAGGAGCACTTGGTTGCGTTCGAGCAGGGCATCGAGCTCGGCACCGGTCAGGCAATCGAAGTCGGGCGTTTGCTGGGGCTGCAGGCCGTGCTCGCGGCAGCGCGCCCAGGAGGCCTGGATCAGTTGGGCGTGGGTCGAAACGGAGTGGGCCATGGGCCTGTCCTGTGGGGTGTTGTTTTTATTGGCGACCGCGATTGAGTGTCGTTCAGTGCTGTTCAATGTCAAACCCGAGGGTGTTCAGTTGTTCAGCGAAACTGTTCACATCTGTACAGGCCGCGTGCCGCGCCTGGGCGCGAGATGCCGGTATAGAGCGGTTGTGCCGGGCTGGCACGGAACTGGCTGAGGGGGCTGGACAACCATTACAAGAAGGCCACGCCATGTCCCTGGTGCTGGAGCAGGTACGCCGCAGTGTCGACAACCAGCTGTGGATCGACGACGCCAGCCTGCGCTTCGAGCCCGGCTCGTTCAACGTGCTGCTGGGCCGCACCCTGGCCGGCAAGACCAGCCTGATGCGCCTGATGGCCGGCCTCGACCGCCCGGACAGCGGCCGCGTGCTGATGGATGGCGAGGATGTCACCGGGCGCCCGGTGCGCAGCCGCAACGTATCGATGGTCTATCAACAGTTCATCAACTATCCCACGCTCACGGTGTTCGAGAACATCGCCTCGCCGTTGCGTCAGGCGCGCATGGCCGAGCCGGACATCCAGCGGCGGGTGCGCGAAACGGCCGAGATGTTGCGCATCGAGCCCTTTCTCGGGCGCCTGCCGCTGGAACTGTCGGGTGGCCAGCAGCAGCGCACCGCCATGGCCCGGGCATTGGTCAAGGACGCCTCGCTGATCCTGTTCGACGAGCCCCTGGTCAACCTCGACTACAAGCTGCGCGAGGGCCTGCGCCAGGAGCTGCGCAGCCTGTTCGCCGAGCGCAACTGCATCGCCGTGTATGCCACCACCGAGCCCAACGAGGCGCTGGCCTTGGGCGGCACCACCACCTTGCTGCACGAGGGCCGGGTGATCCAGAGCGGCCGCACCACCGAGGTGTATCAACGGCCCGCCAGCGTGCTGGCCGCCGAGCTGTTCTGCGAGCCGCCGATCAACCTGGTGCCCGGGCGCATTGTCGGCAACGAGGTGAGCCTGGCCGGTGCCGTGCACTTTGCCCGCACGGCCGACCTGCGCGACCTGGCGGACGGCGAGTATCGTTTCGGTATCCGTCCCGGCCACCTGGCCCTGGTGCCGTCGCGCGACGATGACCTGGAGCTGGCGGTGCTGGTGGAACTGGCCGAGATCAGCGGCTCGGAAACCTTCCTGCATGTGCGCAACGAGCACTGGCGCATGACCCTGCATCTGCCGGGCGTGCACGAATATCAGGTGGACACGCCGATCCGCGTGTTCGTCCCCACCCACAAGCTGTTCATCTTCGACAGCGCCGACGCCCTGGTGCAGGCGCCACGCCTGCGCGACGCGAGGAGCGCCTGATGGCCGAGATCCGCCTGCACCAGTTGGCCCACAGCTACAGCCGCTCGCCTGCAAGCGCCGACGACTATGCCTTGCATGAGCTGGATCATGTGTGGGCCCAGGGCGGTGCCTATGCCTTGCTCGGGCCGTCCGGCTGCGGCAAGTCGACCTTGCTCAACATCATCTCCGGCCTGCTCGCGCCCTCCCATGGCGAGGTGCTGTTCGACGGCAAAGTGGTCAACGCCTTGACCCCGCAGCAGCGCAACATCGCCCAGGTTTTCCAGTTCCCGGTGGTGTACGACACCATGACGGTGTTCGACAACCTGGCCTTCCCTCTGCGCAACCAGGGCTTGGACGAGGCGCGGGTAGGTGCGCGGGTCGAGGAAATCGCCGAGGTGCTGGAGCTGACCGCGGTGCTGCACAAGCGCGCACGCAACCTCAGCGCCGACGAAAAGCAGAAGGTCTCCATGGGCCGCGGGCTGGTGCGCGACGACGTTTCGGCGATCCTTTTCGACGAGCCGCTGACGGTGATCGACCCGCACCTGAAATGGAAGCTGCGGCGCAAGCTCAAGCAGATCCACGAGCAGTTCAACATCACCATGATCTACGTCACCCACGATCAGCTGGAGGCCTCGACCTTCGCCGACAAGATCGCGGTGATGCACGCCGGGCGCATCGTCCAGTTCGGCACCCCGCGCGAGCTGTTCGAACGGCCCCGGCATACCTTCGTCGGCTATTTCATCGGCAGCCCCGGGATGAACCTGATCGATGTGCGCGCCGAGGCCGACGGCGTGAGCTTTGGCGATGTCCATCTGGTGTTGCACGAGGGGGGGCGTGAGCGCCTGGCAACCTCCGAAGGCGGGCGTTTGCAGGTGGGCATCCGCCCGGAGTTCGTGCAGGTGTGGGAGCACCCCTTCGACAACGCTTTCGAGACGCGGGTGGTGGACGTGGAGGACCTGGGCACCTACCGCATCCTCACGCTGGTGCTGGCGGGGGTCACCCTCAAGGCGCGCCTGGGCGAGGACCGGGTGGTGCCCCATGGCCGGGCCTGGGTGAGCCTGCCGCCGCAATGGCTGATGCTCTATCTGGACGATGTGCTGGTGGAGGCCGAGGCATGAACAAGGTGCCGAACAACAAGGCCTGGTGGCTGGTGCTGCCGGTGTTCCTGCTGGTGGCGTTCAGCGCCGTGATCCCGATGATGACCGTGGTCAACTACTCGGTGCAGGACATCTTCGATGCCTCCAACCGTTACTTCGTCGGTGCCGACTGGTACCGCCAGGTGCTGCGCGACCCGGCGCTGCATGATGCGCTGCTGCGCCAGTTCATCTATTCCGGGTGCGTGCTGGCCATCGAAATCCCGCTGGGTATCGCCATCGCCCTGACCATGCCGACCCGTGGGCGCATGGCGTCGGTATGCCTGATCCTCATGGCCATTCCGTTGCTGATCCCGTGGAACGTGGTGGGCACCATCTGGCAGATCTTCGGCCGCGCCGACATCGGTCTGCTCGGCGCGACGCTGGCCAAGCTTGGGGTCAACTACAACTATGCCGGCGACCCGTTCGACGCCTGGGTCACCGTGCTGGTGATGGACGTGTGGCACTGGACTTCGCTGGTGGCGCTGCTGTGCTATTCGGGTTTGCGCGCCATCCCCGATGTGTACTACCAGGCTGCGCGCATCGACCGGGCATCGGGCTGGGCGGTGTTTCGCCATATCCAGCTGCCGAAGCTCAAGAATGTGCTGCTGATCGCGGTGATGCTGCGTTTCATGGACAGCTTCATGATCTACACCGAGCCGTTCGTGCTCACTGGCGGCGGGCCGGGCAACGCCACCACGTTCCTCAGCCAGACCCTCACGCGCATGGCGGTGGGGCAGTTCGACCTGGGGCCGGCGGCGGCGTTCTCGCTGGTGTACTTCCTGATCATCCTGCTGGTGTCGTGGCTGTTCTACACAGCCATGACCCACGCCGACAAGGAGTAGGCCATGAGCAAGCGCAAAACGCTGGCCCTGTTGTTGTACTTCTTCTTCCTGCTGGTGCCGATCTACTGGCTGCTGAACATGTCGTTCAAGAGCAACAGCGAGATCCTCGGTGGGCTGACGTTGTGGCCGCAGGTGTTCACCTTCGACAACTACCGGGTGATCTTCACCGACGCCAGCTGGTACAGCGGCTATATCAACTCGCTGTACTACGTGTGCCTGAACACGGTCATCTCGCTGACGGTGGCCTTGCCGGCGGCCTATGCCTTTTCGCGTTACCGCTTTCTTGGCGACCGGCACCTGTTCTTCTGGCTGCTGACCAACCGCATGGCGCCGCCGGCGGTGTTCCTGCTGCCGTTCTTCCAGCTGTATTCGTCGATCGGCCTGTTCGATACGCACATTGCCGTGGCCCTGGCCCACTGCCTGTTCAACGTGCCGCTGGCGGTGTGGATCCTGGAGGGCTTCATGAGCGGGGTGCCGAAGGAAATCGATGAAACCGCCTACATCGATGGGTACAGCTTCCCGCGGTTCTTCGTGAAGATCTTCATCCCGCTGATCGGTTCGGGGATCGGCGTGACGGCCTTCTTCTGCTTCATGTTCTCTTGGGTCGAGCTGTTGCTGGCACGCACCCTCACTTCAGTGAACGCCAAGCCGATCGCGGCGGTGATGACCCGCACGGTGTCCGCCTCGGGTATCGACTGGGGCGTGCTGGCGGCCGCCGGGGTGCTGACCATTCTGCCGGGCATGCTGGTGATCTGGTTCGTGCGCAACCATGTGGCCAAGGGCTTTGCCCTGGGCCGGGTGTGAGGAGGGCGGATGATGGAGTGGATGGCCTGGACCCTGCCGACCGCGCTGTTCTTCACGGCGATCGGCCTGTTGTTGATGTGCATGACCTTGTTCGAACTGCGCCGCCCGTGCCTGGAACGTCGCGGTTTTCTGCCGATTGCCACGACCCGTGGCGACCGGCTGTTCATCGGCTTGTTGGTCAGCGCCTACCTGCATCTGCTGGTGGTGGGGGTGAGCGACTGGCCGTTGTGGGTGGCCTCGCTGCTGTCGCTGGCGTGGCTGGTGGTGGTGCTGCGCTGGGGTTGAGCCTGGGGCAAGGATTCTTCTGCAATCTGGAGATCACAATGTTCGATAACGACAACAAACGGCGACATTTGACCCTGGCCGCACTGCTGGTGCTGGCCGGCCTGCACGGCACGGCCTGGGCAGACCAGTACGAAGACGCGGCGAAAAAATGGATCGGCAGCGAGTTCAAGCCGTCGACCCTGACCCCGGAGCAGCAGCTCGAAGAGCTCAAGTGGTTTATCAAGGCCGCCGAGCCGTTTCGTGGGATGAAGATCAACGTGGTGTCGGAAACCATCACCACCCACGAATACGAGTCCAAGGTGCTGGCCAAGGCCTTCACCGAGATCACCGGCATCCAGTTGACCCACGACCTGCTGCAGGAAGGCGATGTGGTGGAAAAGCTGCAGACGCAGATGCAGTCGGACAAGAACATCTATGACGGCTGGGTCAATGATTCCGATTTGATCGGTACGCACTTTCGCTATGGCAAGGTGGAATCCATCACCGACCTGATGGCCAATGAGGGCAAGAACTACACCTCGCCAACCCTGGATCTGAAGGACTTCATCGGCATTTCCTTCACCACCGCGCCGGACGGCAAGATCTACCAGTTGCCTGACCAGCAATTCGCCAACCTCTACTGGTTCCGCGCCGACTGGTTCGAGCGCCCGGACCTTAAAGCCAAGTTCAAGGAGAAGTACGGCTACGAGTTGGGCGTGCCGGTGAACTGGTCGGCCTACGAGGACATCGCCAAGTTCTTCAGCGAGGACGTCAAGGAGATCGACGGCAAGCGGGTCTATGGCCACATGGACTATGGCAAGAAGGACCCTTCGCTGGGCTGGCGTTTCACCGACGCCTGGTTTTCCATGGCCGGCGGTGGCGACAAGGGGCTGCCCAACGGCCTGCCGGTGGACGAGTGGGGCATTCGCGTCGAGGACTGCCACCCGGTGGGCTCCAGTGTGACCCGCGGCGGCGACACCAATGGCCCGGCGGCGGTGTTCGCCACGCAGAAGTACGTGGACTGGATGCGCGCCTACGCCCCCAAGGAAGCCCAGGGCATGACCTTCTCCGAGGCGGGCCCGGTGCCGGCGCAGGGCAACATCGCCCAGCAGATCTTCTGGTACACCGCCTTCACCGCCGACATGACCAAGCCCGGGCTGCCGGTGGTCAACGCCGACGGCACGCCGAAGTGGCGCATGGCGCCTTCGCCCAAGGGGCCGTACTGGGAGGAGGGGATGAAGCTCGGTTACCAGGACACCGGCTCCTGGACCTTCTTCAAATCCACCCCGGAGAAACAGCGTCTGGCGGCCTGGCTGTATGCCCAGTTCGTCACCTCCAAGACCGTGTCGCTGAAGAAGACCGTCGTCGGCCTGACGCCGATACGCGAGTCGGACATCAACTCCCAGGCCATGACCGACCTCGCGCCCAAGCTGGGCGGGCTGGTGGAGTTCTACAGAAGCCCGGCGCGGGTGCAGTGGACGCCGACCGGCACCAACGTGCCGGATTATCCACGCCTGGCGCAGCTGTGGTGGAGCCATATCGCCGAGGTGGCCAGTGGCGAGAAAACGCCGCAAGAGGCGCTGGACGGCCTGGCGCGGGATCAGGACCGGATGATGGAGCGGCTGCAGCGCTCCAATGCGCAGGCTACCTGTGCGCCCAAGCTCAACCCCGAGAAGGATGCCCAGTACTGGTTCGACCAGCCGGGGGCGCCGAAGCCGAAGCTGGCCAACGAGAAGCCCAAGGGCGAAACGGTCAGTTACAACGAACTGCTCAAGTCGTGGGAGGCGGCGCGCAAATGATCGGCTGAGGACTGCGCAGGCTTCTTCGCGGGTAAACCCGCTCCCATAGGGTTGCGATCACACTGGTCCTGTGGGAGCGGGTTTACCCGCGAAGAGGCCAGCACAGGAATTACAGGCAAAAAAAACGGCACCTGCCAGAGGTGCCGTTTTCGCTTCACGCCAACTTACTTGTGCAGCTCTTCAGCGGCATACAGCGTATTTTCCAGCAGGCAGGCGCGGGTCATCGGGCCGACGCCGCCGGGTACCGGGGTGATCCAGCCGGCGCGGGGCAGGGCGGTCTCGTAGACCACGTCGCCGACCAGCTTGCCGTCTTCCTGGCGGTTGATGCCGACGTCGATGACGATCGCGCCTTCCTTGACCCACTCACCCTTGACCAGGCCCGGCTTGCCAGCGGCAACCACCAGCAGGTCGGCACGGCCGACGTGGCCGGCCAGGTCCTTGGTGAAGCGGTGGCAGACGGTGACGGTGCAGCCGGCCAGCAGCAGTTCCATGGCCATCGGGCGACCGACGATGTTGGAAGCGCCGACGATGACCGCGTTCATGCCGTACAGGTCCTGGCCGGTGCTTTCCAGCAGGGTGATGATGCCCTTTGGGGTGCACGGGCGCAGCAGCGGGATGCGTTGCGCGAGGCGGCCGATGTTGTACGGGTGGAAGCCGTCGACGTCTTTGTCCGGGCGAATGCGCTCGAGCAGCAGCGAGGCGTCCAGGTGCGCGGGCAGCGGCAACTGCAGCAGGATGCCATCGACGGCCGGGTCGTCGTTGAGGCGGTCGATCAGCTCGGTCAGGGCCTGCTGGGTGGTCTCGCTGGGCAGGTCGAAGGCCTGCGAGATGAAGCCGACTTCTTCGCAGTCCTTGCGCTTGTGCGAGACATAGACTTGGGAGGCCGGGTCGGTACCGACCAGGATCACTGCCAGGCCTGGCGTACGCAGGCCCTGCTGGCGGCGCTCCGCGACACGTTGCGCGATCTGCTTGCGCAGGTTGGCGGCGATCGCCTTGCCATCGATAAGGTGTGCAGTCATAGACGCGTGATTAACCATCGAGAAGGAAACATGAAGAAGCGCGCATTCTCGCACGACACGGCGCAAGGGCAAAGGCGGGTGGTCGGGCAAATCCCCTAACCCCTTCAATAATTTAAATTTTTTTCAGAAACATGTTGACGACTTTGAGGGTCGGCTATAAGATTCGCCGCACTTGTCGGGCACTGCCTGGCACGGGTTGGCAAAGTTGGACGGAATAAGCGGTTTGTTGGCTTGTTGAGTCGGACTGAAAGCTTAAGCGCCCGTAGCTCAGCTGGATAGAGCATCCGCCTTCTAAGCGGATGGTCGCAGGTTCGAGTCCTGCCGGGTGCGCCATTAGGCCTGGGCAAGTAAGCAGTAACGCAATATGGTGGGCGTAGCTCAGTTGGTAGAGCGCCGGATTGTGATTCCGGTTGTCGTGGGTTCGATTCCCATCGTCCACCCCAGATTCGGCAGAGGCGCCAGGATTGAATGATCAGGCGCCTTTGTTTTAAGCGCTTCATGCGGACGTGGTGAAATTGGTAGACACACTGGATTTAGGTTCCAGCGGCGCAAGCTGTAAGAGTTCGAGTCTCTTCGTCCGCACCATGTTTCTGTAAGGCTGTACCGCAACACTGCATTATGGTGGGCGTAGCTCAGTTGGTAGAGCGCCGGATTGTGATTCCGGTTGTCGTGGGTTCGATTCCCATCGTCCACCCCATATTTTACGAAGGCGCCTTGATCGAAAGATCGGGCGCCTTTGTTGTTTCTGCATTGCAGGGTTTGCGGCGCTCGAGCGCAGCGGCTGCAAGGCCCAGGCTGAGGGCTTTGCAATCATTGCTCGACTCCCCCTTGCAATCCTCTATTGATGCCCCAATAAAAGCTGTTAGATTTCAGCCGGTTGACCGTCCGGCCAAGATGCTGGCAGAGGAATACCGCAAATGATCGCAAAAGAAGCGCGCCAGGCCCTGGCGCTGCAACGTTTCGCCGAAGCCAATCCGCAACTGCTCGAGGAGATTCGCGAGCTGGATGCGCGCGAGCAGGCGCAGCAGATCGAATGGGCGTTCGAGGATGCCGCCGATGAGCAGGGTATCCAGCCCTGGGAGTTGGCCCTGCAATTGATCGCGCAAACGCCGGAGCAGCTGCAGGCGATGCGCCTGGAAACCCACCGCGAGGTGGCTGAGGCGCTGGGGATGGAGTGGGAAGAATACTGCCAGTTCAACGAGATCGAGCCGCAATAAAAGGTGCGTTCGGGTTGGGCGGGGTTTGTTTGACAAGGTTTTACAATCGCGCGGCCCATGACGGCCTGCGCGGGCAACGCTTAAACAGGCTCGACGCCACGGCGCTTGGGCCTTTCAAGGAAATCGACCGGCGTGGTCTGCCGACAATCCGGGTGGGGTGACTTCTGCTGCATGAGTCACTAGAATGCTTGCCCTTGATTCTGGAGTCGGGCTATCGCCGGCTAACGTCTGTGCAACGAGGAATATCCATGCAAGTTTCTGTTGAAAACACTTCCGCTCTCGAGCGCCGCATGACCATCGCCGTTCCGGCCGAGCGCGTCGAGAACGAAGTCAACAAGCGTCTGCAGCAGACTGCCCGTCGCGCCAAGGTTGCAGGCTTCCGTCCTGGCAAGGTGCCGATGAGCGTCATTCGCCAGCGTTTCGAAGCCGATGCCCGTCAGGAAGCTTTCGGTGACCTGGTCCAGGCCTCCTTCTACGAAGCCGTCGTCGAGCAGAAGCTGAACCCGGCCGGCGCCCCTGCCGTTGAGCCGAAGTCGTTCGAAAAGGGCAAGGACCTCGAGTTCGTCGCCATCTTCGAAGTCTTCCCTGAGTTCACCGTTTCGGGCCTGGAATCGATCAGCGTCGAGCGCCTGAGCGCCGAAGTGGCTGATGCCGACCTGGACAAGATGCTGGAAGTGCTGCGCAATCAGAACACCCGTTTCGAGGCCGTCGAGCGCGCTGCGCAGAACGACGACCAAGTCAACATCGACTTCGTTGGCAAGATCGACGGTGAAGCCTTCGCCGGTGGTTCGGCCAAGGGCACTCAGCTGGTGCTGGGTTCCGGCCGCATGATCCCAGGCTTCGAAGAAGGTCTGGTCGGCGCCAAGGCCGGTGAAGAGCGCGTTGTCAACGTGACCTTCCCAGAGGACTACCAGAACCTCGACCTGGCTGGCAAAGCCGCCGAGTTCACCATCACCGTCAACAGCGTTTCGGCACCACAGCTGCCAGAACTGAACGAAGAGTTCTTCGCTCAATTCGGTATCAAAGAGTCGACCCTGGAAGGCTTCCGCAGCGAAGTTCGCAAGAACATGGAGCGCGAACTGCGTCAGGCCACCAAGACCAAGGTCAAGAACCAGGTCATGGACGGTCTGCTGGCCGCCAACCCGATCGAAGTGCCAAAAGCCCTGCTGGAAAACGAAGTCAACCGTCTGCGCGTGCAGGCTGTCCAGCAGTTCGGTGGCAACATCAAGCCTGACCAACTGCCGGCCGAGCTGTTCACAGAGCAAGCCAAGCGCCGCGTGGTGCTGGGCCTGATCGTCGCCGAAGTGGTCAAGCAGTTCGACCTGAAGCCGGACGACGCCAAAGTGCGCGAAATGATCGAAGAAATGGCTTCGGCCTACCAGGAGCCAGAGCAGGTTATCGCCTGGTACTACAAGAACGACCAGCAACTGAACGAAGTGCGTTCGGTTGTACTGGAAGAACAAGTTGTAGATACTGTCCTGCAGAAAGCGACTGTGACCGACAAATCGGTCTCGTACGAAGAAGCTGTAAAGCCAGCACAGGCTCAAGCCGACGCTGAGTAACAGGCTACTCTCGTAGGAAACCCCCACAAGCCAGCCTTCGCGCTGGCTTGTGCGTATTCAAGCCATGACTATTTGGGAGTGAGTGCAGGACATGTCCCGCAATTCTTATATTCAGCAGAGCTCTGACATCCAGGCCGCAGGCGGCCTGGTCCCGATGGTTATCGAGCAGTCCGCCCGTGGCGAACGCGCCTATGACATCTACTCGCGCCTCTTGAAGGAGCGGGTGATCTTCCTGGTCGGCCCCGTAGAAGACTACATGGCCAACCTGGTGGTGGCGCAGCTGCTGTTCCTGGAAGCGGAAAACCCGGACAAGGATATCCATCTGTACATCAACTCGCCGGGCGGTTCGGTGACTGCCGGCATGTCGATCTACGACACCATGCAGTTCATCAAGCCGGACGTCTCGACCATCTGCATCGGCCAGGCCTGCAGCATGGGCGCCTTCCTGTTGGCGGCCGGTGCCGCTGGCAAGCGCCACTGCCTGCCGAACTCGCGGGTGATGATTCACCAGCCGCTCGGCGGCTTCCAGGGCCAGGCGACCGACATCGAGATCCACGCCCAGGAAATCCTCAACATCAAGGCGCGCCTGAACGAGCTGCTGGCCCATCACACCGGCCAGTCACTCGAGACCATCAAGCGCGACACCGAGCGTGACAACTTCATGAGCGCTGCGCGCGCGGCCGAGTATGGCCTGATCGACTCGGTCTACGACAAGCGGCAACTGGCATCCTGAAGCAATGCGCCAGAGCGGTCGGGTGCGCAGTGTGCCCGACCGCGGACTTGAAAAAGCCTGCGATTGCCTTCATCTTGTGTTTCAAGCCTACCGGATTGGATCGATCGAATGACTGACACCCGTAACGGCGAGGACAACGGCAAATTGCTCTATTGCTCCTTCTGCGGCAAAAGCCAGCACGAAGTGCGCAAGTTGATTGCCGGCCCCTCGGTATTTATCTGCGACGAGTGCGTCGACCTGTGCAACGACATCATCCGTGAGGAGGTGCAGGAAGCCCAGGCCGAGAGCAACGCGCACAAGTTACCCTCGCCGAAAGAAATCAGCGGCATCCTGGACCAGTACGTCATTGGTCAGGAGCGCGCCAAGAAGGTGCTTGCCGTAGCGGTATACAACCACTACAAGCGCCTGAACCAGCGTGACAAGAAGGGCGACGAAGTCGAACTCGGCAAAAGCAACATCCTGCTGATCGGGCCAACTGGCTCGGGCAAGACGCTGCTCGCCGAAACCCTCGCACGCCTGCTGAACGTACCGTTCACCATTGCCGACGCCACCACCCTGACCGAAGCCGGTTATGTGGGTGAGGACGTCGAGAACATCATTCAGAAACTGCTGCAAAAGTGCGACTACGACGTGGAAAAGGCCCAGATGGGCATTGTCTACATCGACGAGATCGACAAGATTTCGCGCAAGTCGGACAACCCGTCCATTACCCGTGATGTTTCGGGTGAGGGCGTGCAGCAGGCACTGCTGAAACTGATCGAAGGCACTGTCGCTTCCGTGCCGCCGCAAGGTGGTCGCAAGCACCCGCAACAGGAATTCCTGCAGGTTGATACCCGCAATATCCTGTTCATCTGCGGTGGCGCCTTCTCTGGCCTGGAAAAGGTCATCCAGAACCGCTCCACCAAGGGTGGTATCGGTTTCAGTGCAGAAGTGCGCAGCAAGGAAGAAGGCAAGAAAGTCGGCGAGTCTCTGCGTGAGGTCGAGCCGGACGATCTGGTCAAGTTTGGTCTCATCCCCGAGTTCGTCGGTCGTCTGCCGGTACTGGCGACGCTGGACGAGCTGGACGAGGCTGCACTGATGCAGATTCTGACCGAGCCGAAGAACGCGCTGACCAAGCAATACGCCAAGCTGTTCGAAATGGAAAGCGTCGACCTCGAGTTCCGCAGCGATGCGCTCAAGGCCGTTGCCCGCAAGGCGCTGGATCGCAAGACCGGTGCCCGTGGCCTGCGTTCGATCCTGGAAGGCGTGCTGCTCGACACCATGTACGAGATTCCTTCGCAGAAGGAAGTCAGCAAGGTGGTGATCGACGAAAGCGTCATCGAGGGTACTTCGAAGCCGCTGCTGATCTACGAAAACAGCGAGCCGCAAGCCAAGGCCGCCCCCGACGCCTGATCGGGCAAGGGGCAGCATGCAGAAAGGGGCCTTCGGGCCCCTTTTTGCATTTCCTGGTATCGGCGCTTGTAATTTCAAAGGGCTGCCCCCACATTAGCTCCAAGCACCATTTCCAACGGTTTCCGGCCACAAGGCCGCTGTAGAGGCGAAATCATGAAGACCACCCTCGACTTGCCTCTTTTGCCATTGCGCGACGTTGTCGTCTATCCGCACATGGTCATCCCACTGTTCGTGGGGCGTGAGAAGTCCATCGAAGCCCTCGAGGCGGCGATGACGGGCGAAAAGCAGATCCTCCTGCTGGCCCAGAAAAACCCTGCCGACGATGATCCGGGTGAGGACGCCCTGTACCGCGTCGGTACCGTCGCCACCGTCCTGCAACTGCTCAAGTTGCCCGATGGCACCGTCAAGGTGCTGGTCGAGGGTGAACAGCGCGGCTCAGTCGAACGCTTCAATGAAGTCGACGGCCACATCCGTGCCGAAGTCAGTCTGATCGACGAAGTTGAGGCCGCCGAGCGCGAATCTGAAGTCTTCGTGCGCACCTTGCTGTCGCAGTTCGAGCAGTACGTTCAGTTGGGCAAGAAGGTCCCGGCCGAAGTGTTGTCTTCACTCAACAGCATCGAAGAGCCGGGCCGCCTGGTCGACACCATGGCCGCGCACATGGCCTTGAAGATCGAGCAGAAGCAGGAAATCCTCGAGATTGTCGACCTACAGGCCCGTGTCGAACACGTGCTGGCGTTGCTGGATGCCGAGATCGACCTGTTGCAGGTCGAGAAGCGCATCCGTGGCCGGGTCAAGAAGCAGATGGAGCGCAGCCAGCGCGAGTACTACCTGAATGAGCAGATGAAGGCCATTCAGAAAGAGCTCGGCGATGGCGACGAAGGTCACAACGAAGTCGAAGAACTCAAGAAGCGCATCGAGGCCGCCGGCCTGCCGAAAGACGCCCTGACCAAGGCCCAGGCCGAGCTCAACAAGCTCAAGCAGATGTCGCCGATGTCCGCTGAAGCCACCGTGGTGCGTTCGTACCTGGACTGGCTGGTGCAGGTGCCGTGGAAGGCCCAGAGCAAGGTGCGCCTTGATCTCGCCAAGGCCGAAGAGATCCTGGATGCCGACCACTATGGCCTGGAAGAGGTCAAGGAACGCATTCTCGAATACCTCGCCGTGCAGAAGCGGGTGAAGAAGATTCGCGGCCCGGTGCTGTGCCTGGTCGGCCCGCCTGGCGTGGGCAAGACCTCGCTGGCCGAGTCGATTGCCGCTGCCACCAATCGCAAGTTCGTACGCATGGCCCTCGGTGGCGTGCGTGACGAAGCGGAAATCCGCGGTCACCGTCGTACCTACATTGGTTCGATGCCGGGCCGTTTGATTCAGAAAATGACCAAGGTGGGCGTACGCAACCCGCTGTTCCTGCTCGACGAAATCGACAAGATGGGCAGCGACATGCGTGGCGACCCGGCGTCGGCGCTGCTGGAAGTGCTCGATCCGGAGCAGAACCACAACTTCAACGATCACTACCTGGAGGTCGACTACGACCTGTCGGATGTGATGTTCCTGTGCACCTCGAACTCGATGAACATCCCGCCGGCGCTGCTTGACCGCATGGAAGTCATCCGTCTGCCGGGTTACACCGAGGACGAGAAGATCAACATCGCGGTCAAGTACCTGGTGCCCAAGCAGGTCAAGGCCAACGGCTTGAAGAAGGATGAGCTGGAGGTCGATGTTTCGGCGATCCGCGACATCATTCGCTACTACACCCGCGAAGCTGGTGTGCGAGGCCTGGAGCGGCAGATTGCCAAGGTGTGCCGCAAGGTGGTCAAGGAGCACACTGGGCAGAAGCAGTTCAAGGTCAAGGTCACCGGTGAGCAGCTTGAGCAACTGCTGGGCGTGAAGAAATTCCGCTACGGCCTCGCCGAGCAGCAGGATCAGATCGGCCAGGTCACCGGCCTTGCCTGGACCCAGGTGGGTGGTGAGCTGCTGACCATCGAAGCTGTGGTCATTCCCGGCAAGGGCCAGCTGATCAAGACCGGCTCGCTGGGCGACGTCATGGTCGAGTCGATCACCGCTGCGCAAACCGTGGTGCGAAGCCGTGCCGCAAGCCTGGGGATCGCTGCAGACTTCCATGAAAAGCGCGACGTTCACATCCATATGCCCGAAGGTGCCACACCCAAGGATGGCCCGAGCGCAGGCATTGGCATGTGCACCGCATTGGTCTCGGCGTTGACCCAGATCCCCGTGCGCGCAGATGTCGCGATGACCGGCGAGATCACCCTGCGTGGCCAGGTCCTGGCCATTGGTGGGCTCAAGGAAAAACTGCTGGCGGCACACCGTGGCGGGATCAAGACGGTGATCATTCCCGAGGAGAATGTTCGCGACTTGAAGGAAATTCCGGAAAATATCAAACAGGATCTTCAGATCAAACCGGTCAAATGGATTGACGAAGTCCTCCAAATTGCGCTGCAATACGCCCCGGAGCCCTTGCCAGATGTGGCTCCGGAGATTGTCGCCAAAGATGACAAGCGCGACAGCGATGCTAAGGAAAGAATCAGCACGCATTAGTAAGTATTTCGCTGGGGGGCTTTGGTTGACAGCTTTTTCGGGCCCTTGCTATAAAGCGGCACGCCATTGTCAACAGGCCACCCAGCGCTCGTTACACACGCTTTTCATTACATACTTAGAAACAAACTCAATAGAGAAATAAGGGGACTTAGAGTGAACAAGTCGGAACTGATTGACGCTATCGCCGCATCCGCTGACATCCCGAAAGCTGTTGCCGGCCGTGCGCTGGACGCAGTAATTGACTCCGTGACCGGTGCCCTGAAAGCAGGCGACGACGTCGTTCTGGTTGGCTTCGGTACCTTCTCGGTCAAAGAGCGCGCCGAGCGCACCGGCCGTAACCCGCAAACCGGCAAGGCGATCAAGATCGCTGCCGCCAAGGTTCCAGGTTTCAAGGCTGGTAAAGGCCTGAAAGACGCCGTCAACTAAGTCGTCTCTTTCAGCCGGCCCAGGTTTCGGCCAGGGTCGACCGCGTGACGGGCGGGTTCGCAAACGTTCCCGCTGGTACGCAAGCTTCGAAAAGGGCGCATCCACTGGATGCGCCTTTTTTCTATCAGGATTCTACCCACGCTCCGCGGTTGTCGACGCAGTGGTACAGCCGTTTCTGGGGGACGCATGCTGCAGAATATCAGGGACAATTCACAAGGTTGGATTGCCAAGACCATTATCGGCCTCATCGTCGTGCTGATGGCATTGACCGGCTTCGAGGCCATCTTCCAGGCCGCAACCCACAGCCAGGACGCTGCCAAGGTAAACGGCCAGACCATCAGCCAGAACGAGCTGAGCCAGGCCGTGGACATGCAGCGCCGCCAGCTGATGCAACAGCTGGGCAAGGACTTCGACCCTGCGCTGCTGGACGAAAAGATGCTGCGCGAGGCTGCGCTCAAGGGGCTGATCGATCGCAAACTGCTGTTGCAGGGCGCCGAGGATGCCAAGTTCGCTTTCTCCGAAGCTGCACTGGACCAACTGATCCTGCAGACGCCTGAGTTCCAGGTCGATGGCAAGTTCAGTGCCGAGCGTTTCGATTCGGTCATCCGCCAGATGGGCTACGGCCGCATGCAGTTCCGCGAGATGCTCGCCCAGGAAATGCTCATCGGCCAGTTGCGCACCGGCCTTGCCGGCAGCAGCTTCGTCACCGACAAGCAGGTTGAGGCGTTCGCCCGCCTGGAGAAGCAGACCCGTGACTTCGCCGCCCTGACCTTCAAGGCCGACCCGGCTGCGGTCAAGGTCAGCGACGATGAGGTGAAGGCCCACTACGACCAGCACGCCAAGGAATTCATGACCCCCGACCAGGTGGTCATTGATTACATCGAGCTGAAGAAGTCGGCCTTCTTCGACCAGGTCAAGGTCAACGACGACGAACTCAAGGCGTTGTACGACAAGGAAATCGCCAACCTGGGCGAGCAGCGCCATGCTGCGCACATCCTCATCGAAGTCAACGACAAGGCCAACGATGCCCAGGCCAAGGCCCGCATCGAAGAAATCCAGCAGCGCCTGAGCAAGGGCGAGGATTTTGCCAAGCTGGCCAAGGAGTTCTCTCAGGACCCAGGCTCTGCCAACACCGGCGGTGACCTTGGCTTTGCAGGCCCGGGCGTGTACGACCCGGCCTTCGAGGAAGCGCTGTACAAGCTGAACAAGGATCAGGTTTCCGCCCCGGTGCGTACCGAGTTTGGTTACCACCTGATCAAGCTGCTCGGCGTCGAAGCGCCGGATGTACCTAGCTTCGCCAGCCTGAAGGACAAGCTGACCCACGAGCTGAAAACCCAGCAAGTGGAGCAGCGCTTCGTCGAGGCCACCAAGCAGCTTGAAGATGCCGCGTTCGAAGCCTCCGACCTGGGCCAGCCGGCTCAGGACCTTGGCCTGAAAGTGCAGACCTCTGCGGCATTCGGCCGTGAAGGTGGCGAGGGCATTACCGCCAACCGTGCGGTGATCCAGGCTGCCTTCAGTGAAGAAGTGCTGGAGGAGGGCGCCAACAGCAACGGCGTCGAGCTGGACCCGGAGACCGTGGTCGTACTGCGCGTCAAAGAGCATCGCAAGCCTGAGCAATTGCCGCTGGAAGCCGTGGCCAAGAACATCAGCGCGCATCTGGCCAAGGAGAAGGCGACTGCCGAGCTCAAGGGCAAGGCTGACAAGCTGATCGCTGGCCTGCGTGACGGTTCGATCAAGGCAGCAAGCCAGAGCTGGAAGGTCCAGGAAGCCGCTACCCGTGGCCAGGACGGCATCGACCCTGCCGAGCTGCAGGCGGTGTTCCGCCTGGGCAAGCCGGCGTCCAAGGACCAGCCGGTGTACGGCAGTGTGGTGCTGGGCGACGGTAGCCTGGTGGTGTTGCAGCTCAAGGGTGTCAACGAGGGCGCTGCCGCCACTGACGAAGAGAAGGCGCAGATCCGTCGCTACCTCGCTTCGCGTGCCGGTTCGCAAGACTTCGCGGCCTACCGCAAATGGCTGGAAAGCAGTGCCGACATCACCCGCTACTGAGTGATGCAGCAATGACGAAACAGGCCGCGTATGCGGCCTGTTTCGTTTCTGCTGCACAGGCCCCTAACGGCGCACCCCCTCATGGCTGTCCAGCGTATCCCTGGCGACTTCGCGCCCCAGTGCGATCAGTTCAGGCGCCTTGTAGAACTCGAAGAACCGGCATACCCGCTTGGGTACGTTGATCAGCACATCCGGCGGATAACCGGCGATCTTGTATTGCGCCAGTGAGGTCTGCATCACCTCGAAGCTCTGGTTGATCAGGTCGAGCAGCGAAGCAGGGCCGACGTTATCGATGATGAACGAGCCGGTCGCGGACTTTGGCGCGCCTTCGGTCTCGGGCGCCGCGGCAGGCTGCTGGCCCTGTGGCCCGGCGCTTTCGCCCAGCCAGGGGTTGGGCGGGGTCAGGCCGTCAGCGGTGATTTCCTGTTCGATGCGCATCAGCTCCTCAGCGGGTTTGCGGCGAAACGGCAGGTGCGAGCCGAGCGAGCTGATCAGTGAGTCGAAGCGCATCTTGAAGGCTGCCGGGCGTTCGATCACCGGCAACTGGTACTGCTTCTGGTTGGTGGCGTTGAGGTTGACGGCAATGATCAGGTCGCAGTGGCTGGACACCACCGGCACGATCGGCAGGGGGTTGAGGATGCCGCCATCGACCAGCATGCGATTGCCTTGCATGACCGGGGTGAACAGGCTGGGGATCGCCGCCGAGGCGCGCATCGCCTGATGCAGGCAGCCTTCCTGGAACCAGATCTCTTGCTGGTTGGTAAGGTCGGTGGCCACCGCCGTGTAGGGGATGCGCAGTTGCTCGATGTTGATTTCGCCAACGATCTTGCGGATCTGCCCGAACACCTTGTCGCCACGGATTGCCCCCAGGCGAAAGCTGACATCCACCAGCCGCAGCACATCCAGGTAGTCCAGGCTTTCGATCCAGCTGCGGTATTCGTCGAGCTTGCCGGCCGCGTAGATGCCCCCGATCACCGCGCCCATGGAGCACCCTGCAATACAGGCGATTTCATAGCCGCGACGCTCGATTTCTTCGATCACGCCGATGTGCGCGTACCCCCGGGCACCGCCCGAGCCGAGCACCAATGCCACGCGTTTGCTCATGGTCTTCCCCCTGCGTATTGTGCAGCCACGGCCCTACAATGCGCCCATTGTTGCCTGTGCTTCAATGTAGCCCGCACTGGGCTACGCTGAGCAGGCAACTTTCTGCTCGCTATGCCGTCGAACGACCACTTTTTCACCTTTGAGGTAACACCGATGAAAGCCTGGATCACCCTTCCTCTGATTGTCCTGGCCTTGGCCGGTTGCGCGGGCAAGACGGCCTATCGCGACAGTTGCGGGACCCAGCTCGATGCTGCGTGGAAGGAGCTGGACCTGGCCAAGGCCGAAGGCTTCGCCGGTACTGTCAGCTATTCCAAGGCACTGTCACTGCTGACCGGGGCCAAGACCCAGCAGCAGTTCGAAGCGTTCGAAGGTTGTACCCGCAAAGCCGAGAAGGCGCGCTTCTATATTCGTGAGTCCCGCGCCGGGCGTTGACCGAGGAGCGCGCCATGTCCGCCATGCTCGACCATGTGGTTTTCCAGGTACTGACGCTGCAGGTAAGGTTGCTGGCCTGTCGTGAGCGGCTGGCGGCCGATACCGACAGCGAGGCGCTGCATGACCTGCGTATCGCCCTGCGGCGTCTGCGCAGCCTCATGCGCCCGCTGCGTGGCTTGCCGGGGGTGGAGCAACTGGAGGGCGCGGCGCAGGCGCTGGGTACCTTGACCACGCCGCTGCGTGATCGCGAGGTGCTGGCGGCGCAGCTCATCCAGCGGGGGCACTTGCAGGCCGGTCAGCGCCGCCTGGAGGGCAGGGCGCGTACGTTCGCCAGCGTGGCGCGTAGCCCCCAGCTTGCCCGCGTACTGGCGATTCTCGACGTGTTCCCGCTGTTCCTGCGTGCGGCCGACCGTGAAGGGCTGGTGCAGCGGCTGGAGCGGCGTGTCGACAGGCGCCTGCTCAAGCAGTGGCGCACCTTGGCGCAGGCGCTGGAGGATCCGGCCCATGACCGGCATCGCTTGCGCTTGTTGATAAAGCGCGTGCGCTACGGTGACGAGGCTTACCCGCAGCTCGATCACGCCGGCAAGCAGCTGCAAAGGCTGTTGAAGAAAGCCCAGGGCGACCTGGGCGACTGGCATGACCGTTTTCAATGGTTGCTGCAAGTGCGTGAGCACAGCGACCTGGCAGGCTGCAAGGTGGCCTGGGAGCATGAACTGCATGCCGCCGAACGCACCTCCGATATCACCCTCGAGGTGTTGCGCAAGGCCGTGGCGCGCCGATAGCCCGGCAAATGACCGATATGCGGGCTGCCGCACCTGCGGGTGCTGGTTAAGATCGGAACTTTTGCGCAGGAGCCAGGGCACATGAACTTCACCGAATTGTTGGCGGCAGCACGCCTGCACCCTGAAGCGGTCATTGTGCCGCCCAGCTGGGCGCAGGGGCGGGCGGTGTTCGGCGGCCTTATGGCCGCGATGGTGCATGAGGCGATGCGGCAGAAACTGGCTGACGACCGCCCGGTGCGCTCGCTGGCCATCACCTTTGTCGGTCCGGCGGCGCCGGATGTACCGATCAGCCTGGAAGTGGAGGTGCTGCGCGAGGGCAAGGCCGTCTGTACCCTGCTCGGTCGTGCCGTGCAGGGCGGCCAGGTGGTGACGCTGGTGCAGGGCAGTTTCGGCGCTGGCAGGCCTTCGGTGGTCGCGGTCGATGCGCAACCCCCGACGGCGATCAAGCCGTTGCAGCAGGCAGCGCCAGAGTTGCCGTACATCAAAGGGGTTACCCCGGAATTCATGCGTCACGTGGCGCTGCGTTGGGCTATCGGTGGGCTGCCGTTCAGCGGCAACGATTCACGCCACATGGGCGGCTGGGTGCGTCTGCGTGACGTGCCTGATGCTCCCTTTGAGGTGGCGCATCTGCTGGCCCTGGTCGATGCCTGGCCGCCCAGCCTGATGCCGTTCCTGAAGCAGCCAGCCGCAGGTAGCACCTTGACCTGGACCATCGAATTCGTCCAACCCACGCCACGGCTTTCGACGCAGGACTGGTGCGGCTATTGCGTAGAGACCGAGTATGCGAGGGATGGTTATGGACATGCCGCAGCCCGCCTGTGGACGGCAGACGGCGAGCTGTTGGCATTGAGTCGGCAGACGGTGACCGTGTTCGCTTGAGGCTGCTGGGGGGCGTGAAGGGGGCGGTCAGTGCCGATGCTTGTGCCGCTCACGCCAGGCGCGCCACCAGGCGCCGCTCAGCACGAACCGCGGGAAGGTGATGAATTGCTCGGTCAGCAGGCGTTTCACGGCGTCCTTGCGGTTGGCGAAGGGTTCCGGTTGTTCGGCCTCCAGGCGATGCCCCTGGCGTTGCAGGCCAAGGCCGGCGATCAGGGCGATGATGCCGACGGCGATCTGCGACAGGTCCAGGGCGAACAGCCCCGAGAGCACCAAAAGCGCACCCAGGATGAACAGCGGCACGGCAATCAGGTGCAACACCAGGTTGGCGGGGTGGCGGTGATTATGGTGGTAGCCGCGCCATTGCCAGGCGGGCAGGTTGGGCAGTCGCTTGCTCATGGGCAGTTCCTCATGGAGATGCCCAAAGTCTAGTGCGGCCCCCGGGAGGGGGCCAATCGAGGCTGGCTATGCTGGCAATAGCGCCAATGAACTAGAGCTTGAGCTGGCCGATGGCTTTGCTCAATTCCCCAGCCAGGGTCGCCAGCTCGCTGCTGGTGGTGGCTGAGCCCACGGTTTGCTGCACGGTTTGCTCGGTGACGTCACGGATGCTCACCACTGCGCGGTTCATCTCTTCGGCCACTTGGCTCTGCTGCTCGGCAGCCACCGCGATCTGGGTATTGTTCTCGCGCATCTGCGCCACGGCACGGGTGATCTCGGCGAGGGCCTCGCCAGCTTCCTGGGCCTGCTTGACACAGTCGTCGGCCTTGTACGAACTCTCCTGCATGAAGTCCACGGCATCACGGGTGCCGGCCTGCAGGTCAGCGACCATGGTGGTGATTTCGTCGGTGGAGGTTTGCACGCGCTTGGCCAGGTTGCGCACTTCGTCGGCGACCACCGCGAAGCCGCGGCCCAGGTCGCCGGCGCGGGCGGCCTCGATGGCGGCATTGAGGGCGAGCAGGTTGGTCTGTTCGGCGATGCTGTGGATCACCCCGACCACCCCGTTGATCTTCTGGCTGTCATCGGCCAATTGGCGGATCATCTCGGCGGTCTGCTGCACGCCGCTGGACAGGCCGGCAATCGAGTCCTGGACCCGGCTGACCACGGCCTGGCCGCTGCCGGCGAGGCCGTCGGCGCTCTGCGACAAGTCACGGGTGGCACCGGCATGCTCGGCGATGTGGTGCACGGTGGCGGTCATCTCGTTGATCGCCGTGGCGGCCTGGTCGGTCTCGCTCTGCTGGCCGATCATGCCGTGGCGCACTTCGTCCATGCTCCCGGCCAGGCGCGCAGCACCCGAGTCGAGCTGCGCGGCGGTGCGTGCGACAGTGCTGACCACGCGGTGGTAGGTGGTCTGCATGGCGTTGAACGCGCCGGCCATCTGCCCGACTTCGTCGCCACAGGCCAGCGGCACCCGCGCCGAGAGGTCGCCGGTTTTTTCCACGTGCAGCATCACGTCCTTCAACGTATTGAGCTGGCTGAGCAGGAAGCGGATCAACAACTGCGAAGCGCAGAGCATGGCCAGCATCAGCACCAGCACGCACACCGCATAGTTGCCGAAACGGTCGAAGAACACCTGGCGCAGGCTAGGCGCCTGGGCCAGCACGGCCAGGCGCCGATCGCCCTGGCGGAACACCTGGGCCCCCAGCACAGGGTTGTCACCTGCGATCCAGGCGCCGGGCAGCTCGACCCAGCCCTGGGCATCACGCAAGGCTTCGAGGGGTTCGCCGGCAAATTCGGGAGTCTGTCCGCTGCCCCAGGCAATCAGCCCGGGTTGGGCCGGCAGGGTTGTTCCGGGGGGCCAGGCGGCCAGCAGTTCGGCCTGGCGCTGGGCCATGGCCTGCGCGCCCGAAGCGCGCGCCTGCTGCTCCAGGGACACGGCATACAGCACCAGCAGCAGGGTGGTGACGAAGGCCACTGCGTTGACGGCCCAGAACTTGTACTTCAGGGAAATATTGCTAAGCCAGGCACCCATGGTAGGTCTTCTCTGAGTTGGCGGAAACATTGTTGGCAAGGTGCCATCATTGTGCCCGCCAGGGCCAGGACCCTCCTTGATATGCGTCAAGAAACCACAGGCAGCCCGAAGAACGCGCGCGCGCAGGCGGTGGTATGGGCTGCGGTGAATTCGACGCTTTCGCCGCGATGCACAGCCACCTCGCGCAATACTTCGGGCAGATACGCCGGCTCGTTGCGGCCATTTTTCGGTTTTGGCCGCAGGCTGCGCGGCAGCAGGTAGGGCGCGTCGCTCTCCAGCATCAGGCGGCCTGTCGGGATGTTGCCGACCAGCGGATGCAGATGAGTGCCGCGGCGCTCGTCGCAGATCCAGCCAGTGATGCCGATGTGCAGGTCGAGGTCGAGGTAGGCGAACAGCGCCTCGCGCTCGCCGGTAAAGCAATGCACCACGGCGGCGCTCAGTTGGTCGCGGTAGCCCTTGAGGATTGCCAGCAGGCGCTCGCTGGCGTCACGTTCGTGGAGGAACACCGGCAGGCGCAGTTCGACGGCCAGGGCCAGTTGGGCTTCCAGGGCTTTTTCCTGCTGCGGGCGAGGGGAGAAGTCGCGGTTGAAGTCCAGCCCGCATTCGCCGACGGCGCGCACCCGCGGTTGTTCGAGCAGGTGGCGCAACTGGCGCTCACTGTCGCTGCTCCAGCTCTTGGCATCATGGGGGTGCACACCGGCAGTGCTGAACAGGCGCTGGCCTTGCTCATCCAGGCGCTGGCACAGTTCAAGGGCTTCTTCACTGACGCCCAGGCTGGTGCCGGTCAGCACCATCTGCGCCACGCCGGCCTGCACGGCGCGCTCGACCACAGCCGCCTGCTGGTCATGGAAACTGCTGTTGGTCAGGTTGACGCCGATATCGATCAATTGCATGGTGCTACCTCGTGCCGCGGGGCGGCCAGCATAGCAAAAACCTGGAAATCGCGAAAAAACCAAGAACTTCAAACGTTTGCCATGGTCTTTTGCCGTCAGTCATCACGGATCGATCATTGCACATGGTGCCCGCCAACCGCCCTCGGACCTCTTCCTCCATGCTGCGAACCCTGCTGACGACTTTGATTATGTTCGGGCTGCTGGCCGCCGGGCCGGCCACTGCGCGCGAGCCGGGGCCCCAGCAGCATGTACCCGCCAGCCAGGCCCGCGACCTGGCGCAGATCCGCTCCAGCCAGGTGCTGCGGGTGCTGGTCAACCAGAGCCGCAACAGCTCCGGCGAGGTCAAGGGCGAACCGGTGGGCGTCGAGTACTACCGGCTGCGCGCCCTCGAGCACGCGCTCAATGCCCGGGTCGCCGATAATCAGGAAATCACCTTGAAAATCATCCCGCGGGCCAAGGAGCAATTGCTCGGTGCCTTGCAGCGGGGTGAAGGCGACCTGGCCGCGCCAGGTGAACTGCTTGATCCTGCCGGGGTGCGTGGCGTCGAGGCCAGTGCCCCGGTGCTTGACCAGGTGCCGCTGCTGCTGGTCGGGCGCAAGGGCGAGCGCAGCTACAGCCGGGCCGAGCAGTTGTCCGGGCGTACCGTCGCCCTGACCAGTGCCAGCGCTGCCGGGGCCGCGATCGAGGCGATCAACCAGCGCCTGGCGCTGCGCAAGCAAGCCCCGATCAAGGTGGAGTGGGTTGACCCGACTCTGGCGGTGGAGGATGTGCTGGAGATGGTCCAGGCCGGTATTTATCCGCTGACCGTGGTGGAGCGGCCCATCGCCCAACGCTGGGCGCGGGTGATGCCGCGCCTGCGCCTGGACAGCAAGCTGCAGCTGGCCCAGCCGCAAGCGCTGCGCTGGTATGTGCGACCTGATGCGCCGATGCTGCGGGCGGCAGTGGACCGCTTCCTCGCCACTTACCGCGCCCCGGACAACCAGGATGCCGCCTTCGAACGCATCTACCGGCGCCAGTACCGGGTTCACAATCCGCTGGCGCGCCAGGACCGGCAACGCCTGGAGTCGTTGCGCCCGGTTCTGCAGAAGCATGCCGGTGACCAGCAGTTCGACTGGCTGAACCTGGCGGCCCTGGCATTCAAGGAGTCCACCCTCGACCCCAAGGCGCGTGGCACAGGCGGGGCCCATGGATTGATGCAGATCACCCCGTCGGCGGCGCAGCGGGTGGGGGTGAGCAACACCGCCACGGTGGATGGCAATGTCCAGGCCAGCGCCCGCTATCTGGCCTTGATCCGCCGCAAGTTCTTCGCCAGCCCTCAACTCAACGAGCGCGAGCGCATGGCGTTCATCCTGGCGGCCTACAACCTCGGCCCGGAGCGGGTTCAGGCCATGCGCGCCGAAGCGCGGCGGCGCGGGCTCAACGGCAATCAGTGGTTCTTCCAGACCGAGCGCATCGCCATGGAGCAAGTGGGGATGGGGCCGGTGAACTTCGTCAACAGTGTCAACAAGTACTACCTGGCGTTCAACCGTGAACGCGCTTCCCTGGAGCGGCTGGCCAGGCGCTGACAAATCTAATTAATCGATAGTTATTACGCGATTATTGCGATTTTCTTATTCAGTCAATCGATTAAGATGGCGCTCATCCAAACCTACCCGCTTAAACAAGGAAGCAACAACATGAACAACACCCTCAAAGCCCTGTTCGTTACCCGTGCCGGTTTTGGCCTGAGCGTCGTGCGCATCCTGGTCGGTGTCATCTTCATGGCCCATGGCGCACAGAAACTGTTCGGCCTGTTTGGTGGCTACGGCCTCGAAGGCACCGGCCAGTGGATGGAGAGCATCGGCCTGGCGCCTGGCTACCTGATGGCCTTGCTGTCGGGCAGTGCCGAATTCTTCGGCGGCCTGGCCCTGGTGGTCGGCCTGCTGGCCCGTCCGGCGGCACTGGCGCTGAGTGTGACCCTGGTGGTGGCAATCTTCTCGGTGCACATCAACAACGGCCTGTTCATGTCCAACAACGGCTATGAGTTCGCCCTGGCGCTGCTGGCAGGCAGTGTGGCGGTGCTGATCGAAGGTGCGGGCCGCTTCTCGCTGGACCGCCTGATCGCACGCTGAACTCAAGCTGCAGCCTTCAAGCCGCACGGTGCAAGTTGATGAATGCGATCAACTTGCACCGTGCGGCTTGAAACTTGGAGCTCATCCCTCTAGCATACCGACTGCGCCGATTTAAACAGCTACTTGCGGGGCGCAGGACAACCCTCCCAGGTCATCCGAAATACCGCTAAAGCGCTGGTTCGGTGACGCCTCCCACCGCTGCCCAGCGGGATCAGCGAGGCGGAGAAAAACTCCATGAGTTGTCCACGTACCAGTGTCTGTTTGACCCCCCTGGCCAAAGACCAGGCCTCCCGCACCCCGCGCATTCTGCTCGGCGGCCAGCATCAGCCTACGCTCCTGCGCAACCTTGACGGTTTTTCCCGTCGCAAGGGCCAGGCCCGGGCTTTCCTCATCCAGTTCTTCGAAACCTGCACCCAGCTTGGCGAGTACGCCAACGACCGTTTCGACCTGGCCGTGATCCAGGCACCGGCCGCCGAGGATGCCGCCGAGGTTATCGGCCAGCTCACGCGCATCGCCCGCCAAGGGCTGATCACGCGCGCCTGATCGGCGTGTCAAACCCGCAGGTTTTTCGCTAAGCTCGGTCACTCGGTGGGCGCCTGGCGCCCGCTGCAGATGCACTGAGGAGGCAGCCGCTTGAGTACCAACATCATCACCACCGAAGGTCATGCAGCCCTGAAGCAGGAGCTTGATCATCTGTGGCGGGTCTATCGCCCGGAGATTACCCAGAAGGTCGCCTGGGCGGCGTCGCTGGGCGACCGCAGCGAGAACGCCGACTACCAGTACAACAAGAAGCTGCTGCGCGAGATCGACCGGCGCGTGCGCTACCTGCGCAAGCGCCTGGAAGACGTCAAGGTCGTGGCCTATTCACCCGAGCAGGAAGGCAAGGTGTTCTTCGGCGCCTGGGTGGAGATCGAGAACGACGACAGCGAGCAGCTGACCTTCCGTGTCGTCGGCTATGACGAGATCCATGGGCGTAATGACTACATCTCCATCGACTCGCCCATGGCCCGCGCCCTGCTCAAGAAGCAGGAGGGTGACGAGGTGCTGGTGCAGACGCCTACTGGCGAGGCGACCTGGTACATCAACCGCATCAGCTACAGGCCGTAGCCGTCTCATCAGAACCTGGGGCTGCGTGGCAGGCCCCAGGCCCCTCAGAGCATTCAGCCTTCCCGCAGTACCGCCAGCGGGCTGGCGTTGAGCGCACGCCGCGTGCCGATCACTCCGGCGCCGCCCACCAGCACCGCGCCTGCCAGTGGCAATCCCAGCAGCCACAGGTGCGGCGCCCAGTGCAGATCGAAGGCATAGCGGTACAGTGCCCAGGTGATCAGCTCGCAACCCACTGCGGCGAGCAGGCCGCTGACGGCACCCAGCAATCCGAATTCGATACGCCGGGCCTTGACCAGCAGCGGTCTCGCGGCCCCCAGGGCGCGTAGCAGGGCGCCCTGGCGGATGCGTTCGTCGAGGGTTGCCTGCAGGCCTGCGAACAGCACCGCCAGCCCCGCTGCCAGCACGAACAACAGCACATACTCCACCGCCAGCGTCACCTGGGCGAGGATGCTGCGTAGCTGGCCGAGCAGGACGTCGACCTGGAGGATGGTCGCTGCCGGGAATGCCCGTGACAGCGCGACGATTTCCTGATCATGGCCTGGGGCAAGGTAGAAGCTGGTCAGGTAAGTGGCGGGCAAGCCCTGCAGTGTCCCGGGCTGGAAGATCATGTAGAAGTTGGGCTGAAAACTGTCCCAGTGCACCGTGCGCAGGCTACTGACCCTGGCCTGGCGCTGCTGGCCACCGATGTCGAAGGTCAGCAGGTCGCCCAGTTGCAGGTTGAGGCTCTGCGCCAGCTCTGCCTCGACCGAAACGCCAGGTATGGCAGCGTCCTGCGGCGCCTGTTGCCACCAGTTGCCGGCGCTCAGCGCGTTGCCCTGGGGCGGCTCGGCGGCCCAGGTCAGGCTGAGGTCGCGCTGGATCGCTCGCTCGCCGGTGGACTCCTTGCTCACCAACTGGCGTACCGGCTGCTCGTTGATGTGGGTGAGGCGGCCGGGGATTACCGGATACAGCGGCGCGGAGGTCGCGTTGATCTGCGCCAGGCGCTCAATGAACGGCTGGCGTTCATCAGGCAGGATGTTCAGGGCGAAATGGTTGGGGGCATCCTTGGGCAGTTGCGCCTGCCAGTTGTCGAGCAGCTCCGCGCGCAGCAGCGCCACCAAGCCCATGGCCAGCAGGATCAGGCCGAAGGCCAGGGCCTGGCTGGCAGCTGCCAGTGGATGACGTAACAGCTGGCCCAGCCCCAGGCGCCAGGCCAACGGCGCGCCGGCCAGGAGCTGGCGCAGGCTGCGCAAGCCGAGCAGCAGCAGGCCGCCGAGCAGCAGCGCGGCGATCAAGCCGCCCCCCAGCAGGGCGAAGGTGAGCAGCAGATCGAGGCTCAGGCGCCACATGATCAGGCCCAGGGCGAGCAGGGCTGCGCCATACACCAGCCAGCTGCTGGTTGGCGTGGGCAACAGGTCGCGGCGCAGCACCCGCAAGGGCGGCACGCGGCCGAGGGCGGCTAGTGGTGGCAGGGCGAAACCGGCCAGCGCCACCAGCCCGGTGCCGATCCCGGCCAGCGCGGGCGCGAGGCCGCCGGGGGGCAGTTGGCTGGGCAGCAGGCCTTCGAGCAGGCGGAACAGGCCCAGTTGGGCGAGCCAGCCGAGCAGGGCGCCGCCGAGGGCCGCGACCGTGCCGAGCATGGCCAGTTGCAGGCTGTACAGCCCCAGTGCCTGGTGCCGCGACAGGCCGAGGCAGCGCAGCAATGCGCAGGCGTCCAGGCGCCGGGCGGCGTAACGGCTGGCCGACAGGGCCACGGCGACACCGGCCAGCAGCACAGCCACCAGGCTGGCCATGTTCAGGTAGCGCTCGGCCTTGCCCAGCGCCCCGCCGATCTGACGGTTGCCATCACGGGTGTCGAGCAGGCGCTGATTGGCTGCCAGGCTGGCTTCGGCGGTTTTGCGGTACTGGGCCAGGGCTTCGATGTCGCCTCGCCACAGCTCCCGGTAGCTGACCCGGCTGCCCGGCTGGATCACCCCGGTGGCTTCGAGGTCGGCAAGGTTCATCAGCACCCGTGGGGTGAGGCTGTAGAAGTTGTTGGCGCGGTCTGGCTCGTAGGTCAGTACGCGGCTCATGCGCAGGGTCTTCATGCCTACATCGATGCTGTCGCCCACCGACAGCCCGAGCGCCGCCAGCAGGCGTGGCTCGACCCAGGCTTCACCGGGTGCCGGGCCGCCACCGGGCGTTTCCGCGGCATAGGGTGCGGCGGCGCTGCGCAACTGGCCGCGCAGGGGGTAGGCGGCGTCGGCAGCTTTGATGCTCGACAGCTGAATGCCGCTGTCGCCGCCGACCACGCTGGTGAACTCCACCACCTGGGCGTGGCGCAGGCCCAGCACGGTGCCATCGGCTATTTGCTGCGCCGTTGCCGGCGCGCTGCCTTGCAGCACCAGGTCGGCGCCGAGGAATTCACTGGCGCGCAACTGCATCGCGCCATTGAGGCGGCTGCCGAAGTAGCCGATGGCGGTGCTCGCCGCCACTGCCACCAGCAGGGCGAAGAACAGCACGCGCACTTCGCTGGCGCGGGCATCGCGTAGCAGCTGGCGCAGCGAGAGCGCGCACAGGCGCAGGAAGGGCAGGCGAGTCATCAGGGCTCCAGGGGCGCGACCAGGCGGCCGGCATCCAGGCGGATCAGGCGGCGGCAGCGGCTGGCCAGCCGCTCGTCGTGGGTGACCAGTACCAGCGTGGTGCCGCGCTCCTGGTTCAGTTCGAACAGCAGGTCGCTGATGCGCTCGCCGGTGTGGCTGTCGAGGTTGCCGGTGGGTTCATCGGCAAACAGCACCGCAGGTTGCGCGGCGAACGCGCGGGCGATCGCCACCCGTTGCTGTTCGCCGCCGGAAAGCTGGCGTGGGGTGTGGCTCAGGCGTTTGCCCAGGCCGACCCGCTCGAGCAGGCTGCGGGCGTGCTCGCGGGCATCGCGGCGGCCATCGAGCTCCAGCGGCAGCATCACGTTCTCCAGGGCATTGAGGCTGTCGAGCAGCTGGAATGACTGAAAGACAAAGCCGACGTGCTCGGCGCGTACCCGGGCGCGCTGGTCTTCATCGAGCGGGCCGAGGTCGTGGCCGGCCAGGATGACCTTGCCGGCGCTGGGGCGATCAAGCCCGGCGAGCAGGCCGAGCAGGGTGGATTTGCCGGAGCCGGAAGCGCCGACGATGGCCAGGCTGTCGCCTTGGGCAAGGTCGAGGGAGAGTGCGTGGAGGATGGTCAGGTCGCCTTCCGCGCTGGGGACCACTTTGCTAAGGTTCTGCGCAACGAGAATGCTGGGGCCCATGGAGAATCCGATGCGAATGTGGTGGTTGAGTGCCGGTCTGGCCCTGTGTTGCCTGGCCCAGGGCGCGGTGGCGGGAACGGTACTGGTCGTCGGCGATAGTATCAGCGCCGGTTTTGGCCTGGATACCCGCCAGGGGTGGGTCGCACTCCTGCAGCAACGCCTGCAGCGCGAGGGCTTTGACGATCAGGTGGTCAATGCTTCGATCAGCGGCGACACCAGTGCTGGTGGCCAGGCGCGGCTGCCGGCGCTGCTTGCAGCGCACAAGCCGGGCCTGGTGGTGCTGGAACTGGGGGGTAATGACGGCCTGCGCGGGCAGCCTCCCCAGCAATTGCAACAAAATCTTGCCTCGATGATCGACGATGCCCGTGAAGCGGGGGCAAAAGTCGTATTGCTGGGCATGCGCCTGCCGCCTAATTATGGCGTGCGCTACACGACGGCCTTCGCCCGGGTTTACGAGCAACTGGCCGGCGAGAAAAACGTGGCGCTGGTACCGTTCTTCCTCGAGGGCATCGGTGGGGTGCCGGAGATGATGCAGGCCGATGGCATTCATCCCGCCCAGGGGGCCCAGCAGCGTTTGCTGGAAAATGCCTGGCCGGCGATAAAACCCTTGCTGTGACGCTTTTATCGGGAGCCGCTTTCGGCTAATGTTGCGCCCCCCGATTCGAGTGCCCCCGATGCCCCGCCCCGCCTGGTCCCTGTACGCCTATCAACTGATCGAGCCTGACGAGCAGCTTGACCTGTTCGCCTGCCAGGAGATCCGCGTGCACCTGGCGGCCCGCCAGCTGGAGCTGGGTGTGCCGGCCGACCGTACCCTGTGCGGTGGCCTGCTGCCGGCGCAACCGCGCTGGTCGGTGGTGGAGCGCGCCATCTACCGCGACGAGCGCCTGTGCGCGCTGTGCAAGGCCATCCTTGATGCCCAGCGCCACGGCATGCGCCCGGTCTGGCCGCAACTCTGAGCACCTTTCATCATCTGAAACGCTTGCTCGCCGCCAACGCCTCCCGCTCGCCGGTGCACGGGTGTACAATCGGCTCCCTTGACTGACCTTTCGAAGGATTTACCGGATGTTGCCGCGCTTTCCCGCCGTCACCCGTAGCCTGTCCCTGGCCGCCCTGCTGGTAGCCGGCCCCGCCGTTGCGCTGGAACTGCCGTTGCCCCCTCCTGGTGAAGACGTCGTCGGCCAGGTTCGGGTGATCAAGGCCAAGTACGAAGACACCTTCGCCGACATCGGTACCGCCAACGACCTGGGCTACCTCGAAATGATCGCCGCCAACCCGGGCGTCGACCCCTGGTTGCCGGGCGCCGGTACCGAGATCATCCTGCCCACGCGCTACGTCCTGCCACCCGGGCCGCGTGAAGGCATCGTCATCAACCTCGCCGAGTACCGCCTCTACTACTACCCGAAAGGGCAGAACGTGGTGCACACCTTCCCGCTGGGTATCGGCCGCGAGGGTTGGGGTTCGCCGATTGCCAACACCCGCATCACCGCCAAGACTCCTAATCCGACCTGGACGCCACCTGCCTCCATTCGTAAGGAACATGCTGCCGATGGCGATATCCTGCCCGCAGTTGTCCCGGCCGGCCCGGACAACCCGCTGGGGCCGTTCAAGTTCACCTTGGGCGTGCCGGGCTACCTGATCCACGGTTCGAACAAGAAGTTCGGTATTGGCATGCGCACCAGTCACGGTTGCTTCCGCATGCTCAATAACAACGTGTTGACGCTGTCGAAGATGGTCCCGGTAAACACCTCGGTTCGCATCATCAACGAGCCTTACAAGTTCGGCGTCAGTGGCGGCAAAGTCTACCTTGAAGCGCACACGCCGCTGGATGACCAAGGCAACCCGTCGGTGGTCGACAAGCACACCGCAGTCATCAATGCGCTGCTCAAGCGTGAGGACCTGGCCAACAACTTGCGCATGAACTGGGACATGGTGCGTGATGTGGTTGCCGCCGAAGATGGCATGCCGGTTGAAATCGCCGTCCCGGTCAATGGTGGTGCCGCACCGGTGGTCTCGAGCATTCCAGCCGAACTGCAGTAAGCCATTTGCGACTGGTGTAGAGGCCTGCCTTAGTGCAGGCCTTTTCGTTTGTGCGCAGTGCCTTTCACCAGGCAATAAAAAAGCCGACCCACAAGTGGGTCGGCTTCTTAACAATCCGTGAGGATTATTACTTGCGGCTGGCTTTGTCCAGCATACGCAGAGCGCGCTCGTTGGCTTCGTCAGCGGTTTGCTGAGCCTTCTGAGCAGCTGCCAGAGCGTCGTCAGCTTTGCGGTAGGCTTCGTCTGCACGAGCTTGGGCGCGAGCTGCTGCGTCTTCGGTAGCGGTCAGGCGAGCTTCGGTTTCTTTGGAGACGCTGCTGCAACCGGTAGCCAGAACTGCGGCCAGGGCCAGAGCAGAGAATTTCAGAACGTTGTTCATCGTGTTCCCCTTCAAGGACTTTCTATTTAAATAGCCATCTCTCGGAAAAGAGAAACTGGCCGGCGTACATAGTACCCATTACTTGTAGTAAGTAAACTGACTGAGCGCAAGAACTGCAAAAAAAATGTGGCGAGCGGGCAGCAGTGACGGGTTCTGCAGGCCATCTGTGAAAATTGTGTGAGACGCACGCAAGCGATTGTAGGGTGGGAACTTTTTTGTTGAACTAAGGGTGACTTCAACTGTCGGTGAGCGTCTTAGCCCAAAGAGCATTCGGCGCGTATCATGCTACCAGGCCAGTGTGGCAAAACCGCGCTGTTGGATTTTCAGTCCGGCCGCTTGAGCAACCCCGCTTGTGCCGCCTACTATTTGTAGGTGCCCAGGGTCAGAACGATCAAGGTCGTGCAACTGTCCAACGGGCCAGAGGTGGCGCAGAGGTTCCCCGCCGGATACAAACACATCGGTAAGGTATGGGTCTGCCGACAAGACCTGCGAGGAGTAGTGATGAGCGAGACGCTGACCATCCACCATGACCAGGCGGGTCATCAATTCGAGACCAATGTGGACGGTCACCGGGCGTACCTCACGTACATGGACCTGGGCAAGCAGACGCTGGACATCTATCGCACCTTCGTGCCCAACGCCCTGCGCGGGCGCGGCATCGCTGCCGCCTTGACCGAAAAGGCACTGGAGTACGCCGAGCAGATGGGTTACACCGTCATCCCGTCCTGTTCGTACGTGGAGCGCTACATGGAGCGTCAGCAGCGTCACTCGAGCAAGGCCTGAAAACCTCGCCGTACACATGAAAACGCCGGGCATTGCCCGGCGTTTTCATGTGTACAAGGTTTAGCCGCGCTGGCGCTGCGGCAGCACATCCTTGAGCTTGGCGTGCATGCTGCGCAGGGTTTTTTCGGTGGCCGCCCAGTCAATGCAGGCGTCGGTCACGGAAACGCCATACTGCAGCTCGTCCAGGTTCTTCGGAATAGCCTGGCAGCCCCAGTTCAGGTGGCTCTCGACCATCAGGCCGATGATCGACTGGTTGCCTTCGAGGATCTGGTTGGCCACGTTTTCCATGACCAGCGGTTGCAGGGCCGGGTCCTTGTTGGAGTTGGCGTGGCTGCAGTCGACCATGATGTTGGCCTTGATCTTCGCCTTGGCCAGGTCCTGCTCGCACAGGGCGACGCTGACCGAATCGTAGTTGGGCTTGCCGTTGCCGCCGCGCAGTACGACGTGGCCATAGGCGTTGCCTTTGGTGGTGACGATCGACACGCCACCCTCCTGGTTGATCCCCAGGAAACGGTGCGGCTTGGACACCGACTGCAAGGCGTTGATCGCCACGGTCAGGCCGCCGTCGGTGCCGTTCTTGAAGCCGACCGCCGAAGACAGGCCAGAAGCCATTTCGCGGTGAGTCTGCGATTCGGTGGTGCGTGCGCCGATAGCCGACCAGCTGATCAGGTCCTGCAGGTACTGCGGGGAGATCGGGTCCAGTGCTTCGGTGGCGGTGGGCAGGCCCATTTCGGCGAGATCGAGCAGCAGCTTGCGGCCAATGTGCAGGCCGTCCTGGATCTTGAACGAGTCGTCCAGGTAGGGGTCGTTGATCAGGCCTTTCCAGCCTACGGTGGTGCGCGGCTTCTCGAAGTACACGCGCATCACCAGGTACAGGGTGTCCGAGACTTCCTCGGCCAGTACTTTCAGGCGCTCGGCGTATTCGTGGGCAGCCTTGATGTCATGGATGGAGCACGGGCCGACCACTACGAACAGGCGGTGGTCCTTGCCGTCGAGGATATTGCGCACCACTTCGCGGCCGGCAGTCACGGTCTGCAGGGCTTTGGCGCTGAGAGGGATTTCCTTCTTGAGCTGATCAGGGGTGATCAAGGTCTCGTTGGAGGCAACGTTCAAGTCATCGATCGGTAAATCAGCCATCGTGTTACTCGTCAGGTCACGGGTGCCGGCCGCCAGCAATCCCCGTGCGGCCCAGCAGCAGATTGTTCGCAGCGGGGAGGCCGAACCTTAACGCGTTAGCGGGGGCGGGACAATGGGCTGGGGCCCGTCGATACTGGGTTTTTGCGGGTGGAACGGTGATTCAGGGGGATGTGGCGCCCAGGCTGGCCTCGGAAAAGGCCTCGGCATGCAGGCTGATCCACTGCGCGGCCAATTGTTGCGCCGCGCTGCTGTCAAGGTCGTCCTGGGCGTGCTCCAGGCAATAGTGCTGGATCCGGCAGGCCTGCTCGCCCATGCGTGCACCGAACAGCGCCTGGCTGTCGGTGAAGGCCACGCCCACTCGATAGCCCTGATCAAGCCGTTGGCACCAGGCGACATAGCCGGGGTAATGTGCATCCAGTCCCAGTGACGGGATCAGCACCTCGACGGCGGTGCCGCGACGGTAAGCGCGTGGCTGGTTGCAGGCGATGCCGCCGAGGCCCTGAGTGTAGAGGTGGCGACGAAACAGGCTGGATGTGGGGCGAAGGGTGAGTTCGACCGGGATGTCATCCGGATGAGGCAGGTATCCGCACATGCTCGACTCCGTGTCGATTATTTGACCTTCTTTGCCCCAGTATAGTGAGGGATCGAAAACCAGCTGATTTACGTGCTAAAAACCGACGAACACACACGAAGGAGAACAGGCATGCAGGTTCGCAATACTCGCATCGGCATCATTGGCAGCGGAGCCATTGGTGGCTTTTATGGCCTGATGCTGGCCCGTGCCGGCTTCGATGTGCATTTCTTGCTGCGCAGCGAGTACGCCACGGTGCGCGAGCACGGGCTGACCCTCGACAGCGCGCTGCACGGCCAGTTGCATCAGCAGGTCCAGGCTTACGCCAGTGCTGCCGACATGCCGCCGTGCGATTGGCTGCTGGTGGGCGGCAAGGCCACCAGCAATGCGGAGCTGGCGCCTTCGATCGTGCAGGCGGCGGCACCCGGCGCCAAGGTGGTATTGCTGCAGAACGGCCTGGGGGTGGAAGAGCAACTGCGCCCGGCCCTGCGCCCGGACATGCACTTGCTCGGTGGCCTGTGCTTCATCTGCGTGAATCGCGAACGCCCTGGGGTAATCCGGCATCAGGCGCTGGGTGCGGTCAACCTCGGCTACCACAGCGGACCGGCGGAAGATGCTGGGCTGGCGGTGGTGGGAGAGGGCGCCGAGCTGTTCCGCGCAGCCGGCATCGACTCACAGGCCATGCTCGACCTCAACCAGGCGCGCTGGCAGAAACTGGTGTGGAACGTGCCGTACAACGGCCTTTCGGTGCTGCTCAAGGCCAGCACCACGCCGCTGATGAGCGACCCTGACAGTCGGGTGTTGATCCAGGCCTTGATGGCTGAAGTGGTCGAAGGTGCCCGTGCTTGCGGGCAGGTGTTGCCGGACGGCTACGCCGAGCATCTGTTCCGGGTCACCGAGCAGATGCCGGACTACTGGCCGAGCATGTATCACGACCACGCCGCACAGCGGCCGCTGGAGTTGCAGGCTATCTATGCCGAGCCGCTGGCAAGGGCGCATGCCGCCGGTTGCCGACTGCCGCGGATCGAGGCATTGCATCAGGCGCTGGCCTTCATCGACCGACGTAGCCGGCAAGCTTGAGCACCCCTGCAGCCCGCGCCGGACGGCAAAGCGGCGCCCGGTGGCGCTGCTAAGCTCAACCTTGCTCTGCCGTAGCGGCAGTCGAGGAGGCCGAATGATCCGCACCATGCTGTACGCCACCGACCTCGGTGTGTACGCACCTTTCGTCATGCAGCACGCCCTGGCCCTGGCGCGCACCTTCAACGCAGAGCTCTACGTGATCCACGCGGTCGAGCCCATGGGCCAGTTTGCCGAATCCCTGCTACAGAGCTACCTCGATGAGCAAACCCTGGACGCGCTGCACAGCGAAGGGGTCAACACGGTGATGGCCACTATCGAGCAGCGGGTACTGGAGAATTTTCGTGACGAACTGGGCGAGGAAGCCGACCTGGCCCTGATAAAGGCGGTGCGGGTTCGCCAGGGCGACCCGGCACAGGTCATTCTTGAGCAGGCGCATCGCCTGAGTGTCGACCTGCTGATTTTCGGCAGCCACAGTGCCGGGGCGGGCGCTGGGGTGCCCATTGGTCGCACGGCGGTACGCCTGCTGCAGTTGTCGTCGGTGCCCGTGTACATGGTGCCGCTGGCACAGCACCTTGGGCGTAGGAAAACGGAAGGTAGAGAGTAGGTAGATTCGGGCGAAGGTAACAAAATAGTTCTAGATTTATTTCCCAAGCCACTAATATAGTTATAACTCGTCGCTGCCAGTGCGCCGGTGGCCTACCGTCTTTGAGGGATATCTATGAAGCTTCAACAACTGCGCTACATCTGGGAAGTGGCGCACCATGACCTCAACGTTTCCGCGACGGCGCAAAGCCTGTACACCTCCCAGCCCGGTATCAGCAAGCAGATCCGCCTGCTCGAGGACGAGCTGGGTGTCGAAGTCTTCGCCCGCAGCGGCAAGCACCTGACCCGCGTCACGCCCGCCGGTGAGCGCATCATCAATACCGCCGGCGAAATCCTGCGCAAGGTCGAGAGCATCAAGCAGATCGCCCAGGAGTTCTCCAACGAGAAGAAGGGCACCTTGTCGATCGCCACTACCCACACGCAAGCGCGTTACGCGCTGCCGCCGGTGATCAGCAATTTCATCAAGCAGTACCCAGAAGTTGCCCTGCACATGCATCAGGGCTCGCCGATGCAGATCGCCGAGATGGCCGCCGACGGCACCGTCGATTTCGCCATCGCCACCGAGGCGCTTGAGCTGTTCGGCGATCTGATCATGATGCCGTGCTACAAGTGGAACCGCTGTGTGGTGGTGCCTCAGGGGCACCCGCTGACCAAGTTGCCGAAGCTCACCCTGGAAGCGGTGGCCGAGTATCCGATCGTTACCTATGTATTCGGCTTCACTGGCCGCTCCAAGCTCGACGAAGCCTTCAACCACCGCGGCCTCACGCCCAAAGTGGTGTTCACCGCCGCCGACGCCGACGTGATCAAGACCTATGTGCGCCTGGGTCTGGGCGTAGGTATCGTGGCCAAGATGGCGGTCGACCCCAAGCTCGACAGCGACCTGGTGTGCCTGGATGCCAGCGAACTGTTCGAAGCCAGCATTACCAAGATCGGCTTCCGCCGCGGCACTTTCCTGCGCGGCTTCATGTGCGACTTCATCGAGAAGTTCGCCCCGCACCTGACCCGCGAAGTCATGGCCAAGGCCATCCAGTGCCACAACAAGCAGGAACTCGAAGAGCTGTTCGAGGGCGTTGAGTTGCCGGTGCACTGATTCAAAACCGTATGGGGCCGTTTCACGGCCCTTTCGCCGGCAAGCCGGCTCCCACAGGATGGCGCATGGCTTGAAGCTGGCGCGTTCGGGGTGGGAGCTGGCTTGCCAGCGAAAGGGCCGCGAAGCGGCCCCAGTCGTTTATGCCTTGCTGATCAGGTTGCCAGCGTGCAGCCCACATTCCTTCTGGGTCGACTCTTCCCACCACCAACGCCCTTCGCGCTCGTGCTGGTTGGGCAGTACGGGGCGGGTGCACGGCTCGCAGCCGATGCTGATGAAGCCGCGCTCATGCAGGCTGTTGTACGGCAGCTCGAGCATGCGGATATAGCCCCAGACTTCCTCGCTGCTCATCTGTGCCAGCGGGTTGAACTTGTACAGCGTGCGTTCCGGAGTGGAGAAGGCGCCGTCGATCTCCAGGGCTGCCACCTGGCTGCGGGTGCCCGGGCTCTGGTCGCGGCGCTGGCCGGTGGCCCAGGCACTGACCGTGGCCAGCTTGCGGCGCAGCGGCTCGATCTTGCGGATGCCGCAGCATTCGCCGTGGCCGTCCTTGTAGAAGCTGAACAGGCCCTTTTGCTGGACGAAGGGGTCGAGCTTGTCGCGGTCCGGGCTGAGGATTTCGATCGGCAGGTTGTAGTGCTCGCGCACCTGGTCGATGAAGCGGTAGGTTTCCGGGTGCAGGCGCCCGGTGTCGAGGCTGAATACCTTGACCTGCTTGTTCAGTTTCCAGGCCATGTCCACCAGCACCACGTCTTCGGCGCCGCTGAACGAGATCCACAGGTCGTCGCCGAAGTGTTCGAAGGCGAGCTTGAGGATCTCCTGCGGGGACTTGCTGGCATAGGTCGCGGCCAGGGCGGCGACGTCGAAGGGTTGGCTCATCAGGCGGTTTCCATCGGGTGAGTGGCGCTGTGCGCTCGTAGTGCACTGATGGTAACAAAAAATGGCGAGGTAGACCTGTCGCGCCGCGATGCTTTACAGGCCCTGCAAGGTCTCCATCAGCACCCGCACCTTGGCGATCGACTCTTCGTACTCGGCCTGCCAGTCGGAGTCTGCCACCACCGCGCCGCCGCCCCAGCAACTGACCTGGCCGTCCTTGACCAGCAGGCTGCGAATGGCGATGGAGCTGTCCATCTCGCCGCGCACGTCGATGTACAGCAGCGAGCCGCAATACAGCGCCCGGCGGGCGGGCTCCAGCTCATCGATGATCTGCATCGCCCGGATCTTCGGTGCGCCGGTGATCGAGCCGCCCGGGAAGCTGCCGCCGATCAGGTCGAGTGCGTCGTTGCCGGGGGCCAGGCGCCCGGTGACGCTGCTGACCAGGTGATGGACATTGGGGTAGCTCTCCAGGCTGAACAGCTCCGGCACCTTCACCGAGCCAATCTGGCAGGTGCGGCCGATGTCGTTGCGCAGCAGGTCGACGATCATCAGGTTCTCTGAGCGATCCTTGGGGCTGGCCAGCAGCTCGGCAGCGTTGCGCGTATCTGCCTCAGGGTCGGCGCTGCGCGGCCGGGTACCCTTGATCGGGCGGGTTTCGACATCGCCCTGGCTTACGCGCACGAAGCGCTCCGGGGAAAAACTCAGCAGCGCCGTGCCAGCGTCCAGCTGCTGATAGCCGGAAAACGGCGTCGGGCAGGCGGCGCGCAGGGCCTGGTAGGCGTGCCACGGGTCGCCCTGGCAGGGCGCGCGGAAGCGTTGGGTAAGGTTGATCTGGTAGCAGTCGCCCGCCTGGATGTACTGCTGGACCTTGTCGAAGGCCGAGCGGTATTGCCCAGGTGACAGGTCGCCCGCCATGGGCGCGAGCAGCTTGAATTCGCCGCTGCCGGTCTGGGCGGGTGCTTCGAACAGCTGGATCAGGCGCTGCCGTTCAGCTGTTTGCAGGCTAGGGTGAAACACCACTTGGCTGGTACGCGCATGATGGTCGCTGACCAGTGCCCAGGCATACAGGCCGAGCTGCGCGTCCGGCAGCCCCAGGTCATCGGCCGCCTGTGTGGGCAGTTGCTCCAGGCGGCGACCGAAGTCGTAGCTGAGGTAGCCGATCAGGCCGCCGGCGAAGGGCAGCTCCACGCCATCGGGCAATTGCGCCGTTCCCAGTTCCGCCAAGGCACTGCGCAGGCGCTGCAGGTACGCCTGGCCCGACTCTGCCGTTTGCGCTTGCAGTTGCTGCACTGGCCAGGCACTGAGCAGGTCGAAGCGTCCACGTTCGGCGTTGGGGCGGGCACTGTCGAGCAAGATCGCGCCGGGCGCTGCGCGCAGGCGTGCGAAATAGTGCGCGGGGTCGGGCTGGTAGGGCAGGGGATGGAGCGTACAGGTCGGCATCAGAATGGACGGCGATGAAAAAGCGAGGAGGGCGATTGTAGACCTGTGTAGGAAATGCGCCTAGCACTGGTGGCGACATTCACATGTTGTGCA